>NZ_JBEXWT010000133.1:0-19423 GCF_040629945.1 Kitasatospora sp. NPDC005856
ATCTCCCGCGCCCGACGCGCGATCAGTTCCATCACCTCGGAGCGGGAACTGCCCGACAGCAGGCTCCGGGTGATCTCCGCGCTCGCGCTCAGCCAGCGCTGCTGGCGCTGCGCCTCCTCGTACAGGCGGGCGTTGTCGATCGCCACCCCGGCGGCGACCGCGAGGGTCGAGAGCACCGACTCGTCGTCGGCGTCGAACTCGTGCCCGTCACGCTTGTCGGTCAGGTAGAGGTTGCCGAACACCTCCTCGCGCACCCGCACCGGCACGCCCAGGAAGGTCCGCATCACCGGGTGGTGCACCGGGCACCCGTGCGAGGCCGGATGCTCCGAGAGGTCCGTCAGCCGCAGCGGCTCGGGGTTGCGGATCAGTTCACCGAGAATGCCCCGACCCGTCGGGTACGGACCGATCCGCGCGATCTCCTCCTCCGACAGGCCCACGGTCAGGAACTCCGACAGCGTCTCGCCGTCCGGGCCGATCACCCCCAGCGCCGCGTACCCGGCGTCCACCAGCACGGCGGCGGACTCCACGATCCGGCGCAGCACCTGGGTGAGGTCCAGCTCCCGCCCCACCGACAGGACCGCCTCCAGCAGGCTGTGCACGCGGTCCCGGGTGCCCCGCGCCGCGTCGATCCGCGCCTGGAGCTCCTCCAGCAGTTCGTCCAGCCGCAGCTGCGGAATCCGCGAGCGCGCTCCGTCCCCGCCCACAGGGCCTCCCTCCATCCCGGTCACCGGCCGGTCGATTGTCGCAGAGGTCGGCGGCCGGCGGTCGGAGCTGGAGCCACCCGCCTCGTGAGAGCGGGAACCGCCCGCCCCGGGGAGCCCGGGCCGGGCCCGCACACGCGGCCGGTCGCCGACCTTCCGTTCGACCCGACGGCGCCGCCCGGGTGCGAGGCGTGCTGTCCCGTCAGGGCGTCTGGACCGAGGCGCCGAGCCGGTAGTCGTGCGCGGAGAACGCGGCGGCGACGGCGAACCGGTCCGCCCTCACGAGCGTCTGCCGCCACTCGACCGCACGCCCGTCGGTGTCACGGCCGAGCCGGTCGATGGCGAGCAGCGCGGTGCTCGCGGGGAGGTCGAGCAGGATGCGCTCCCCCCGGCCGGGGACCATGGCGCGGATGCGTTCCCAGCCCCCGCGGATCCGGCTGCCGCAGTGGCGTTCGAGCTCGTCGTAGAGCGAGGTGTGGGTGAAGTCGACGTCCAGCAGCGGATGGGCCACGTCCGCGGGAAGCCAGATCCGGTCGACGGCCAGCGGTTCCTCGTCCGCCAGGCGGAGTCGTTCGAGGTAGACGAGCGGCGTGGACTCCTCGAGTCCCAGCCGGGCGGCGATGACGCCGTCGGCGCGCCGGTCGAGCGCTCGCACGACGCTGCGCTGGACGGCGCCGACCTCCTCGACCGAGCGGAACAGGCTGTACGCCTCACCGATGTCCTGCTCCAGCGGGCGGCTCGCGGTGAACCGGGAGGCCTTGCCGCGCTGGGCGGTGACGAGGCCCTCCTCACGGAGCTTCCGCAGGGCCTCGCGGACGGTGTGCCGACTGACCCGGTACTCGGCGACGAGGTCGTGCTCGCCGGGGAAGACGTCACGGAACTCGCCGTCGTCGAGCCGGCGCAGCAGGTCGGCGCGCAGCTGCGCCCAGAGCGGGCTGCCCGGGGCTCGGGTGAGGGGCCGGGGGCCGGGCGCGGAGGTCACGGCGCCCTCCTGGGGTTCAGAGGTCGGGTGGGTGGTGCGGGACACGAGGTGAATGTTCGTACCTTCGGGGGGATAGCACAAAATCGTTGCCAACCAGGCCAGGCGGGCCGTGGCGGGTGGCGACGGCGGGCAACGGGCGACGGCCGCCGCCCGGACGCGGGGGGTCCGGGCAGCGGCCGCGCGGGATCCGTCAGGCGAAGGCAGCGATCAGCATGAAGGCGGCCACCGCGAACAGGACGACGGCGAAGGCCCGCTGCAGCGCCGCGCCGGAGAGCTTGGCCGCCAGCCGCTTGCCGTCCCAGGCACCGAGGACGGCGGCTCCCACGAACGGCCCGAAGATCGCCGGGTCGACGGATAGCTCCGTGACCGTCAGGCGGGTGGCCAGGGAGACGACCGAGTTGATGACGATGACCACCAGACTGGTGCCGACGGCCTTGCGCATCGGCAGCCGGAGCACGGAGACCAGCGCGGGCACCGCGAGGAATCCGCCGCCGACTCCCAGCAGCCCGGTCACCGCCCCCAGCCCGGCGCCGGCCGCCACCGTGCCGAGGTGCCCGTCCCGGCCGGCCGGCTTCACGGACGTCGCAGACGGACCGGACCTCACGGCCGGACCGGCGCCGCCGCCCCCCTCCGCCGGCACGCGCCGCGCGGTACGGGTGCCGCGCAGCATCGCGGCGGCGGCCAGCGCCGCCAGGACGGCGAACGCGGAGGTCAGCACCGGCTGCGGGATGCGGTGGGCCAGCATGGACGCCCCGATGGCGGGGAGCACCCCGGCCGCGGCGAACAGCGCACCGGTGCGCCACTGGACGTTGCCGGTGCCGCTGTGGCGGACGAGTGCGGTGACGGAGGTGGCGGTGACGATGACCAGGCTGGTGGTCCCGGCGTCGGAGGGCGACAGGCCCAGCAGGTAGACCAGGGCCGGGACCGCGAGCACTCCCCCGCCGCCGCCCAGCGCGCCGAGGGCGACACCGACCACGGCTCCGCAGAGCAGAGCGGTGATCAGGACGCTCACGCCGTGACGCCGTCCGCGTCCCGGTCGGCGGGGTGGACGACCTCGCCGTGCCAGGCGGCGAAGCCGCCGCGCAGATCGGTGGCTTCGAAGCCGCGGGCGCGCAGCACGGACGCGGCCACCGAGGAACGGTTGCCGCCCGCGCAGATCACGGTCAGGGGCCGCTCGGCCGGCAGTTCGCCCAGGCGGGCGAGCAGTTCGGGCAGCGGGACGAGTCGGGCGCCGGGGATGGTGCCCTTGTCCCGTATCTCGCCCGGGCCGCGGACGTCGAGCAGCTCGAAGTCGACTTCCCCTTCGACGAGTTGGCGGGCGAGCTCGTCGGCGTCCACGCGTACGACCGCGGTCAGGTGCGCGGCGTCGATCGTCTCGACCGTGGAGGCCAGGGCGCCCAGGACACGGTCGAAACCGATCCGGGCCAGGCGGTTCCGGGCCTCGATCGCGGTGTCCGGATCCCCGCACAGGACGATGGCGTCCCGGGCGTCGAGCACCTGGCCGGCGAGTTCGGCGAACCGGCCGCCGAGGGGGATGTTGACCGCGCCGTGCAGGTGGGCGGCGGCGAACGCCTCCGGGTCCCGGGTGTCCAGCACGGTGGCGCCGCCCGCCCGGGCCTCGACGAACGCCTCCGGGGTGAGCGGGGGGACGGGCGTCTCCTCGTCCAGGACCGGACGCGCCTGACGGTTGCGCACCGAGGTGAACGCGAAGTAGGCGGGCGCGGCGGGCTGGCCGTCGGTCACCACGGCGACGAACTCGTCCTCGGTCATGTCGGCCAGGGCGTAGTTGCCGCGGCGCTGGTTGCCGATCGTGCAACTCAGTTCGGTGGAGAGGTTCTTGCCGCAGGCCGAGCCGGCTCCGTGCGCCGGGTAGACGCGCGTGTCGTCGGGAAGGGCGAGCAGGGCGCGGGTGGAGCGGTACAGGAGGCGGGCCATCTCCTCGGCGGACCGGCCGCGCGAGCTGAGCAGGTCGGGGCGGCCGACGTCCCCGATGAACAGCGTGTCCCCGGTGAGCACGCCGAACGGGCCGGCGTCACCGGCGTGTTCGCGCACGACGACGCAGATCGACTCCGGGGTGTGGCCCGGGGTGTGCAGGATCTCCAGGTCGACCTCGCCGAGGCCGATTCGCTCGCCGTCGCCCAGGGGGTCGGTGTCGAAGTCGATTTCGGCGGCGGAGCCGTAGGAGATGCGCGCGCCGGTGCGCTCGGCGAGCTCCAGGTGCCCGGAGAGGAAGTCCGCGTGGATGTGGGTCTCGATGACCCGCTCGATGGTCAGACCGTGCTGTTCGGCGGTGGCGATGTACTCGGAGACGTCGCGCTGGGGGTCGACCACGACGGCCCGGCCGGTGGTGCGGTCGCCGACGAGGTACGAGGCGTGGGAGAGGCAGTCGAGGTAGAACTGCGCGAAGACCAGGGGTCCGGCGGGCTTCGTCATCTGGGGCTCCTGAGGGTGGGCGGTGGTTGCGGCCCCGCGGCGCTGGGGGCGGGGCGTGGGCATGGGTGTGGGCGCGACGTCGTCCGGCCGCGTGCCGTGGGCGCGCGGGGCCGCGACGGCGCGAGGCCGGGGTGGTGGGATCAGGCGAGCCCGCGGAGCATGAGGTTCCAGTAGAGGAACGGCAGGCCGCGCCGCTTCAGGTACCACATGTCGGTGCGCTCGCGGATGGTGTTGATCACCGGGATCGACGGGGCGGGCCGCCCGCTGTAGTCGAACTCGGCGAGCAGCATCTTGTTGCGGGCCGTGGTCAGCGGGCAGGAGGCGTAGCCGTCGTAAGCGGCCTCGGGTTCCCGGCCGTTGATGGTGGCGAGGAGGTTCTCGACGAGCACCGGCGCCTGCTTGCGCACGGCGGCGCCGGTCTTGGAGTTCGGGGACGATCCGGCGTCACCGAGCGCCCACACGTTGGGGTGGCGGATGTGTCGCATGGTGTGCTTGTCGATCTCGACGTAGCCGGCCGGGTCGTCGGCACCGGCGAGCGGGCTGCGCTTGATCCAGTCCGGGGCGCTCTGCGGCGGCACCAGGTGGGCGACGTCGTACGGCAGGGTGGTCGTCCCCCCGCTCGCCAGATCGGTGACGACCACCTCGCGGGCCTCGGGGCGGACCTCGGTGACCTCGCTCCCGTAGTGGACCTTGATGCCGTACCGGCGTACCACGTCCTCGAGCACGCGGGCGAACTCCGGGACGCCGAAGATGGCGGCGCCGGGGATCACCAGGTGGACGTCGATCCGGCCGAGCACACCCTCCTTGCGCCAGTGGTCGGCGGCCAGGTAGGCGATCTTCTGCGGGGCGCCGCCGCACTTGATGGCACCCGACGGCATGCTGAACACCGCGCTGCCGGAGCGGGTGCCGCGGATGAAGCGCCAGGTCGCGGGGGCGTGCTGCGGCAGGTAGTTGCTGGACAGTCCGTTCGTGCCGAGCCCGGCCTCCAGGCCCGGTATCCGGTCCCAGTCCAGCTGGATGCCGGGGCAGACCACGAGGTGGTCGTAGGAGACCGTGCCACCGTCGTCCAGGGTCACCTCCTGGGCCTCGGGGTCGACGGCGACCGCGGCGCGGCGTATCCACTGCACGCCCTTCGGCATGACGGACGCCTGCGGCCGGATGCTCTCCGCCAGCGGCGCCCGCCCGCCGCCGACCAGCGTCCACAGCGGCTGGTAGTAGTGACGATCGCTCGGATCGAGCACCGCGACGTCCCGCTCGCCGGCGCGGCGCAGCCGGGCCGCGACCGAGATGCCCGCGGTCCCGCCGCCGATGATCACGATCCGGTGATGCCTGGTCATCAAGTGAACCCTCCCTCGCGAAATGTACGGACATTAAGCTAGGACCGCCCCGCCGCCGGCCGCAAGCTATTGTCCGGACATTTGCCTCCCGGGCACGGCGCCACCCGAATCGACCGGGAGTGGGCACCCAGACCCCCGCAGAACACCTCGACTCGACGCATGGAGGATGGTCCAGATGTCGAGACCAATCGATGAGAGTGTCATGAGAGTGTGCAATATTCGGACACAAACCGCCTTGGTTCCGAGCGTGGCATGACCATGCAGTCATGCGAGTCGATGCTGGTCGAGCCCCTGCTCGCCCGGCAGGGAATGTGATTGACAGTGCCTGAGACATCCGTGGTGGCGCAGAGCGCGGCCAGGTCCGACGACCCGACGACAGAGGAGCGCTTCGAGCGCTGGCGGGACCTGGTCGGGCGGACGCGGGTCTGCGAGGCGACCAGTGCCCACGTCGACACCTTCGCTGCCCAGGTACGGCGGTTCGAGTTGGGGCCGGTGGCCCTGCTGGGGACATCGTTCCCGTCCGCACGGTTCCGGCGGACCGAACGCATGATCCGGAGCTCCGACGAGGAACTGCTCCACCTGACCCTGCTGACCGCCGGCAGTCAGACCCTCAGACGCGGCAGGGACCAGACGGAGACGTACGGGGCGGGGGACCTTCACCTGATAGACAGCTCGCACCCGTACGACGTGCAGCTCTTCGGCGTCCCCGGCGCCGGCCCCGGGGACGCGCGGGTCGAGGGTGTGGGCATCGACATCCCCCGATCACTGCTGCCGGTGCCCCCGCACCAGTTGCGCGACCTGCTCGGCCGAAGACTGTCCGGCCGGGAGGGTACGGGTGCGCTGCTCTCGGAGTTCCTTCTCGGCCTGGATCGGCAGACCGCCACCCTCGGGGCTGCCGAGGCACCGCGACTGGGGGCCGTCGCCGTCGACCTGGTGGCCGCCTGGCTGGCCCGGGAGCTCGATGCGGAGGCCGTCCTGCCGGCGGAGGCCCGGCGACGGTCCCTGGTGGAGGGCGTGCGGGCGTTCATCCGGCACAACCTGCACGATCCCGCCCTGACCCCGTCGGTGGTCGCGGCCGCCCACCACATCTCCGTCAGCTACCTCCACCGCCTGTTCAGCCAGGAATCGCCGGGCGAGACGGTTGCCGCACTGATCCGCGGCCAGCGCCTGGAGAGAGCACGCAGGGACCTGGCGGACCCCGCATTGAGCGACCTGCCGATCCACGTCGTCGCTGCTCGCTGCGGCATCCCGCGCGCCAACGACTTCGGCCGCACGTTCAAGGCCGCCTACGGGCTCACCCCCCGTGAGCTGCGCCGACAGTCGCTGGAGCCCACCACGGCCCGGTAGACGCAGTGCGCACAACTGTCGACGCATTGCGGATCGCCGCGCCGGAGCCCAGGCCTAGTGTGATCAGCGCATTGGGGGGCCTCCCTCCGCCCGACCGGGATACGGGGGCGGAGCCGGTTTGATTCATCTTCGGAGTCGTTGTGCGTACTGTTCGTGGGGCTTTGCTGCCCCTTTGCATGGCTTTGGCCATACCCGGGGCCGCCGGATTCGTGCCGGCCGCCTCCGCCGCTGAGGCCACGCCGCCGCCCGTGGCGGTGGAGGACTTCATCCACCCCGGCGCCGCGAAGATCCTCGCGGAACGCAATATCACCCTGAAGGCGGGCGACGGCCACATCCAGCTCGCCGACTGCGCGTCAGGCCCGGGTCTGGTGCAGCTGTACAGCCGGGCGGCCGACCCCAGCCTCGTCTGCTTCCGGATCACCGGGCCGAGGGGCTACCTCGCCCTGCAGATCCCGCAGATCTACAACATCAAGGGCGACGACCACACCGTCACGGCCAAGATCAACACCTCGGGGAACACCACCGAGTTCCAACTCGACAAGAACAACTGGAAGCCGGTCGGCGAGGGAAGCAGCGGCGTCTGGACCACGCTGCTCGAACTCAACGCCGTCGACGGCCCCGCCGGCCCGGCACCGACCACCGACAACCCCGCGGTCGGCACGGTGACCGCCGGTCAGCCCGGCCACAGCACCGACGCGAAATCCTGCACCGCCACGCTCGTCGACCGCCGTTGGGTGCTCACCGCCGCCACCTGCGTCGCCGACGACACCGCGGCCAAGACCGCGACCATCGATGGTCGGACCATCCGCATCACCAACGTCGAGCGCGACGCCGGCCGTGATGTCGCCATGGCTCAACTCGCTGACCCCGTCGACGGTGTCACGCCGGTTCCGGTCGCGTCCGCTGCTCCTGTGGCCGGTGAGAGCCTGCGCGTGCCGGGGTACGGGCGTTCCGACTCCAAGTGGCTCCCGACCTCGCTGCACACCACGACCCACACCGTCGGCGCCGTCAGCGCCACCGGCTTCGAGAGCGCTCCCACCCCGGGCTCGGCCGCGATCTGCGCGGGCGACGCAGGGGCCCCGCTCCTGCGGACCGTCGACGGGACCGCCCGGATCGTCGGCGTCGCCTCCCGTTCCTGGCAGGGTGGCTGCCTCGGCAGCACGGACACCCGAACCGGCGCCGCCAACAGCCGCGTGGAGGACCTCGGCGCCTGGATCAAGGAGGTGCGCTACCGCACCGCCGACGTGAAGCCCGGCACGCACGTCCAGGTCCTCGGCTCCGACTCCACGCTGTGGGACACCGCCACCGATCACCGGACCGGCCGCTGGGCCGACCGCTGGTCGGCGGTCGGCATCAGCGCCACGGCCGGCACGCAGACCGCCGTGGACAGCGTCGCCATCGGCAACGCCGTGCACGTCTACGCCATCGGCACCGACGGCAGGGTCTACACCCGCGACGGTGCGGTCGGTGGCACCTGGTCCGCCTGGCAGGAGGTCCCCGGCGGCGCCGGCGGTGTCCAGGACATCACCGCCACCACCCGTGGCAACACGGTGAGCCTCCAGGTCATCGGCTCCGACGGCCGCCTCCACACCACCAACGCCGACTACAGCACCGGCCAGTGGGACCCCCACTGGGTCAAGGTCGACGACAACGCCGTCAAGGCCATCACCAGCAGCACCACCCCGGACAACACCGTGCACGTCTACGCCATCGGCACCGACCTCAACGTCTACACCCGCGACAACAAGCCCGACGGCACCTGGTCCACCTGGCAACTCGTTCCCGGCGGCGCCAGCGGCGTCCAGGACATCACCGCCACCACCCGTGGCAACACGGTGAGCCTCCAGGTCATCGGCTCCGACGGCCGCCTCCACACCACCAACGCCGACTACGCCACCGGCCAGTGGGACCCCCACTGGGTCAAGGTCGACGACAACGCCGTCAAGGCCATCACCAGCAGCACCACCCCGGACAACACCGTGCACGTCTACGCCATCGGCACCGACCTCAACGTCTACACCCGCGACAACAAGCCCGACGGCACCTGGTCCACCTGGCAACTCGTTCCCGGCGGCGCCAGCGGCGTCCAGGACATCACCGCCACCGCTGTCGCCTCCATCGACTGACCCACCGGATGCCCCGGGGCCGTCCGACATCGGGTAGCGGAACCGTCGGACAAGCGAAGAGCCTGGCGGACGAGTGGCGGACGCTCGACATCGAACAGATCAGGCGGCTGCGCTCTGTCAAGAACCTCATCACGCCCGGTTTGGAGATCGCGAGACTGACCTCCGGCGGGAATCCGGAGCCACGCTTGAGGACGTGGCAGGAGATTCTTCCGTCCCTTCCGTAATCGACCGCTCAGGAGCCCCGTCGGAGACACGTCTCCGACGGGGCTCCGTCATCAGGTGGGACGCGGCACCGCCGATGGCAGCGGCGGTGGGCGCTCTCGGGCCCGCGGGCTCTCGGCCCCGCGGGCCCGCAGTGGCGCGGATCACAGCGGGGCGAGCGCGGTCGGCGAAATGCGGGGACCGCCGAGGTGGTTGGCCTGGGCAACCGCCGACGACCCCGGCGCACGTCACCGCCGCCACCACGAGGAATCCCATGACCGTCACCGAGAACCCGGCCTCCCGCGCGGCCGCGATCCTGTCCCGGCCCGTCACGATCAACGGGCTGACCGTGCCCAACCGCATCGTGATGGCGCCGATGACGCGCAAGTTCTCCCCCGGCGGGGTGCCCGGCGAGGACGTACGCTCGTACTACGCCCGCCGCGCCGCCGCGGGCGTCGGCCTGATCGTCACCGAGGGCACGTACGTCGGCCACGAGTCCGCCGGCCAGAGCGACGACATCCCGCGCTTCCACGGCGAGGAGCAGCTGGCCGGGTGGGCCCGCGTCGCCGAGGACGTCCACGCGGCGGGCGGCACCATCGTGCCGCAGCTCTGGCACATCGGCATGGTGCGCAAGCAGGGCGACCCGCCGTTCGCCGACGCCCCCGCCGTCGGCCCGTCCGGGATCCGGCTGGACGGCACCGAGGGAACCGGGCGCGTGATGACCCGGGCCGACCTGGACGCCGTCATCGGCGCGTTCGCCGAGGCCGCCGCGGCCGCCGAGCGGATCGGCTTCGACGGCGTAGAACTGCACGGCGCGCACGGCTACCTGCTCGACCAGTTCCTGTGGGCGGGCACCAACCGCCGCACCGACGCCTACGGGGGCGACCCGGTCGCCCGGACGAGGTTCACGGCCGAGCTCGTCGCCGCCGTGCGCGAGGCCGTCTCCCCGGAGTTCCCGGTGATCTTCCGCTACTCGCAGTGGAAGTCGGACAACTACCAGGCCCGCCTCGCCGAGACGCCCCAGGAGCTGGAGGCGATCCTCACGCCGCTCGCCGAGGCCGGCGTCGACGCCTTCCACGCCTCGACCCGCCGCTACTGGCTCCCCGAGTTCGACGACTCGGACCTCAACCTCGCCGGCTGGACCAGGAAGCTCACCGGCCGCCCCACCATCACCGTCGGCTCGGTCGGCCTCGACGGAGACTTCA
This sequence comes from Kitasatospora sp. NPDC005856, assembly GCF_040629945.1. Classification (NCBI taxonomy): domain Bacteria; kingdom Bacillati; phylum Actinomycetota; class Actinomycetes; order Kitasatosporales; family Streptomycetaceae; genus Kitasatospora; species Kitasatospora sp. NPDC005856. Next base: position 10,333 of record NZ_JBEXWT010000133.1, read on the forward strand.
TCCACGCCTTCGCGGGCGAGGGCGCCCCGCTCCAGGGCATCGACGACCTGCTCGACCGGCTGGAGCGCGACGAGTTCGACCTGGTCGCCGTCGGCCGCGCCCTGCTCCAGGACCCGCAGTGGGCCACCAAGGTCCTCTCCGGCCGCTTCGCCGAGCTGCGCCCGTACGACGCCGCCGCGATCCGCACCCTGAGCTGACCGCCGTCTCCGAGGACCCGGCCGCGCCACCGGTACGACAGGACCGACGGCCGGCGGGTCCACGGACCCGGGCCAGGCGGGCCCCACCCTACCCGGGCGTGCGGGCGCCCGTCGGGGAACCGGGAAGGATGCGTCAAGGTCCCGGCAACGGGCCCCGGCCCGGCGCGTCGCCGCCGCCGATCGGCTAGCGTGGGGCGCTCCCCGACCGATACCCCTCCCAGGAGCACAGCGCCGTGTCCGACAGCTTCGCGCACCTGCACGTTCACACCGAGTACTCGATGCTGGACGGAGCCGCGAAGAACGGCAAGCTGTTCGCCGAGGCGGAGAGACAGGGCATGCCCGCCATCGCGATGAGCGACCACGGCAACATGTTCGGCGCCTACGAGTTCTTCCACGCCGCCGCGAAGACCGGCGTGAAGCCGATCATCGGCATCGAGGCGTACGTGGCACCCGGGTCCCGCTTCCACAAGAAGCAGGTGTTCTGGTCGCCGGGCGGGCAGCGCCCGGCCAGCAGCGACGGCGAGGGCGGCAAGGACGTCTCCGGTGGCGGCCGTTACACCCACATGACGATGTGGGCACAGAACGCGACCGGTCTGCGGAACCTGTTCAAGCTCTCCTCGCTCGCGTCGATGGAGGGCTACTACATGAAGCCCCGCATGGACCGCGAGCTGATCGCCGCCAACGCGACCGGGATCATCGCCACCACCGGCTGCCCCTCCGGCGAGGTGCAGACCCGGCTGCGGCTGGGCCAGTACGACGAGGCGGTGAAGGCGGCCGGCGCGTACCAGGACATCTTCGGGAAGGAGAACTACTTCCTGGAGCTGATGGACCACGGCCTGTCCATCGAGCAGGACGTCCGCGAGGACCTGCTGCGCCTGGCCAAGCAACTGAACATCCCGCTACTGGCCACCAACGACTCGCACTACGTGACCGCCGACCAGGCGGACGCCCACGACAGCCTGCTCTGCGTCGGCGTGGGCAAGAACAAGGACGACCCGAACCGGTTCAAGTTCCAGGGCACCGGCTACTACGTGAAGACCGCCGCCGAGATGCGCGAGCTCTTCCGTGAGCTGCCGGAGGCCTGCGACAACACCCTGGCGATCGCCGAGCGCGTCGAGTCGTACGACGAGGTCTTCACCTACGTCGACCGGATGCCCCAGTTCGACGTCCCCGAAGGCGAGACCCAGGCCTCCTACCTGCGCAAGAAGATCGAGATCGGGCTGAAGCACCGCTACGGGGACGACCCCAGCCAGGAGGTGCTGGACCGCATCGAGCTGGAGATGGGCGTGATCACCCCGATGGGGTTCGACGCGTACTTCCTCGTGGTCGCCGACATCTGCCAGTACGGGCGCGACAACGGCATCCCCGTCGGCCCGGGCCGTGGTTCGGCGGCGGGATCGATGGTCGCGTACCTGACGGGCATCACGCAGCTCGACCCGCTGGAGCACGACCTCCTCTTCGAGCGCTTCCTGAACCCCGAGCGCATCAACCCCCCGGACGTCGACATCGACTTCGACGACCGCCAGCGCGACCAGATGGTGCGCTACGTCACCGAGAAGTACGGCGCCGCCTACACGGCCCAGGTGAACACCTTCGGCACCATCAAGGCCAAGGCCGCCGTGAAGGACGCCAACCGCATCCTCGGCTACCCGTTCTCGATGGGCGACCGGATCACCAAGGCGATGCCGCCGGACGTCATGGGCAAGGGCGTGCCGCTGGCCGACCTGTTCGACGAGAAGCACCCCCGTTACAACGAGGGCACCGAGATCCGGGCGCTGTACGAGAACGAGCCGGACGTCAAGAAGATCATCGACACCGGCCGGGGCATCGAGGGCCTGATCCGCGGCACCGGCGTGCACGCCGCCGCCGTCATCCTCTCCTCCACCCCGCTGCTCGACCTGATCCCGCTGCACATGCGGGACAAGGACGGCACGATCATCACCGGCTTCGACTACCCGTCCTGCGAAGCCATGGGCCTGATCAAGATGGACTTCCTGGGTCTGCGGAACCTGGGCATCATCGATCACTGCCTCAAGATCGTGAAGGCCAACCGGGGCGTCGAGGTCGACATCGAGAAGATCCCGATCGACGACCCCACCACCTACCAGCTGCTCGCCCGCGGCGACACCCTCGGCGTCTTCCAGCTCGACGGCGGGCCCATGCGCGCCCTGCTGCGACTGATGAAGCCCACCGAGTTCGCCGACATCTCCGCCGTCTCGGCGCTGTACCGGCCCGGCCCGATGGGCATGAACTCGCACACCAACTACGCGCTGCGCAAGAACGCCCAGCAGGAGATCGTCCCGATCCACCCCGAGCTGGAAGCCCCGCTCGCCGAGGTCCTCGGCCCCACCTACGGCCTGATCGTCTACCAGGAGCAGGTCCAGCGCGCCGCGCAGGTCCTCGCCGGCTACTCGCTCGGCCAGGCCGACCTGCTCCGCCGGGCGATGGGCAAGAAGAAGAAGGAGGTGCTGGAGAAGGAGTTCGTCCCCTTCCACGCCGGCTGCAAGGAGCGCGGCTACTCCGACGAGGCCATCCAGGCGGTCTGGGACGTCCTGGTCCCGTTCGCCGGCTACGCGTTCAACAAATCGCACTCCGCCGCGTACGGCCTGGTCTCCTACCAGACCGCCTACCTCAAGGCCAACTACCCCGCGGAGTACATGGCCGCGCTGCTCACCTCGGTCGCCGACGACAAGGACAAGATGGCCGTCTACCTGGCCGAGTGCCGGCAGATGGGCATCAAGATCCTCTCCCCCGACGTCAACGAGTCGGTGGTCGACTTCACCGCCGTCGGCAGCGACGTCCGGTTCGGCCTCAAGGCCGTGCGCAACGTCGGCGTGCCCGTGATCGAGTCCCTGGTGCGCACCCGCGACGAGAAGGGCAAGTACACCTCCTTCGCCGACTTCCTCGACAAGGTCGAACTGGTGGTGTGCAACAAGCGCACCGTCGACTCCCTCGTCAAGGCCGGCGCCTTCGACTCCCTCGGCCACACCCGGCTCTCGCTCAGCACCGTGCACGAGAGCGCGATCGACGCCGTCACCGGGCTGAAGAAGCAACAGGCCATCGGGCAGGACGACCTGTTCGGCGCCCTCGACTTCGGCGACGACGCCGGGCCCGGCATCGGACTGGACTTCCAGCTCACCGAGAACGAATGGCCCCGCCGCCAACTCCTCGCCCTGGAACGCGAGATGCTCGGCCTCTACGTCTCCAGCCACCCGCTCGACGGCGCCGAGCACATCCTCTCCCAGAGCCGCGACACCTCGATCGCCGAACTCCTCGGCTCCGGGCGCTCCGAGGGCGAGGTGCGCCTCTCCGGCCTGATCACCGGCGTCGACCGACGGATCAACAAGGCCGGGAACGCGTGGGCCATCATCACCCTCGCCGACCGCGACGGCTCCGTCGAGGTGCTGTTCTTCCCCGCGACCTACAACCTGATGGCCGACCAGATGATCGAGGACAACGTGATCTCGATCCGCGGCCGGCTCAACGAGCGCGACGGGTCACTGAGCGTCTTCGGCCAGGAGATCACCACCCTCGACGTCTCCTCCGCCGAACTCGGCACCAAGCCGCCGGTGCACATCTCCGTCCCGGCCGCCCGGATCAACCCCCGGGTGGTCGCCGAACTCAAGCTCGCCCTCCAGTCCCACCCCGGCGACGTCCCGGTCCGGCTGCGCACCACCAACTGGGACAAGGACACCCTCTATGAGCTCGGATACCGGGTGAACCCGGACAACGGACTCGCCTCGGACGTCAAGACCCTCCTCGGCAACCGCGCCTGGGTGGGCGCGGCCGTCCGGTCCTGACCGACGCCGGGTCCGACGGACCGCCGGCCCGGGGTTGCCCGGTCCGGCGGTCCGGCCGTTCGGCGGTCCGGCCGTTCGGCGGTCCAGCCGTTCAGCGGTCCGGTTGTCCGGCTACGCGGCCTTGGCCGATTCGGACCGCTCCGCGGGCTCCGGCAGGTACGAGGAGCCCGCGGCCCCGGCGGCCAGCCAGCCGAGAGCGAGCAGCCAGCCCGCGAGGACGTCCAGCGGCCAGTGCACGCCGAGGTAGATCCGGCTCAGGCCGATCGCGCCCGCGAACAGCACGGCACCGACGACGGCCGCGCGAGTGGCAGCCGGGCGCGTACGGGCGACGGCGAGCGCCAGCAGGCCGGCGCAGAGGGCGGACGTGAAGGCGTGCCCGGAGGGGAAGGCGAAGCCGGAGGCGGTGAACGCCCAGTCGGTCTCGGGCGGCCGGGGCCGGCCGAAGGCGTGCATCAGGCCCTGGCGCAGCAGTTGCCCCAGCGCCAGCCACACCACGGGCAGGAGCAGCGCCCGCACCGTCGCCCACCGGTGCCCCGGCGAGCCGGCGGTCCCGCGAGCGGTGAGAACACCCGCGGCGAGAGCGAGAAGATAGGGAACCACGCCGGTGCCCAGAGACGTGACGGCCATGGCCACGGCTCGGGCGAGCGGTGGGCGGTGCGCGACGCACCAGTCGATGGCCGCCTGCTCGAAGGCGAACGGCGCCCACCCGTGCGCGGCCACCACGGCCGCGACCACGGCGAACGCCGACCACGCCCCGACGAGCACGACCACCCACCGCCGACGCCCCGTCATCCGGTCAGCCACCAGCCCTCCCTTTCTGCCCACGCGCGGGCCACCGGAACGCGGCCCCGCGCGGCCAGGGTAGCGATCCCACCGGATGCCTCCTGTCACCCCTGACACTGTTCGACGCCGCGGAGGCCGGGATCGGCTGGGAGTCCGTCAGGCCGTCGGCGAACGCTCGACACACGGGGGACGGTCCAGATGTCGAGACGCTCGCTGCGGCAGCCCGCGCGCCAACGACTTCGGCCGCACGTTCAAGGCAGCCTACGGGCTCACGCCCCCGGAGCTGCGTCGACAGTCACTGGAGCTCGCCACGGCCCGGTAGACGCAGTGCGCACAACTGTCGACGCATTGCGGATCGCCCCACCGAAACCCGGGCCTAGTGTGAGCACTGCACACGGAACCACCGTCTGCCTGCCCCCCGACCAAGCGGGGAAACCCGGGCCGGTTTCGGCATATCCGCAGCCTGAAACCCGAAGCGCGACCGCCGCATACCGCTTGTTCTCCTGATCGGTCCCACCAGGTGCGAAAGCAATTCCATACCAATACAGATCGCATACGAATAGCATTCATCAAAGGGTTCGTCGACCGAAAAACAGGGGCGTTGACGTGCAGGGATTGCAGCCGATAGCTTTCCACTCGCAATTTCTATCGCCTGACCCGACGGCGCATTGAGGCCTATCGGGTATTCCCATTTCCTGCGGAGTCGTTGTGCGTACCGTTCGTGGGGCTTTGCTGCCCCTTTGCATGGCTTTGGCCATACCCGCGGCCGCCGGATTCGTGCCGGCCGCCTCCGCCACTGAGGCCACGCCGCCGCCCCTGGCGGTGGAGGACTTCATCCACCCCGGCGCCGCGAAGATCCTCGCAGAACGCAATATCACCCTGAAGGCGGGCGACGGCCACATCCAGCTCGCCGACTGCGCGTCAGGCCCGGGTCTGGTGCAGCTGTACAGCCGGGCGGCCGACCCCAGCCTCGTCTGCTTCCGGATCACCGGGCCCAAGGGCTACCTCGCCCTCCAGATCCCGCAGATCTACAACATCAAGGGCGACGACCACACCGTCACGGCCAAGATCAACACCTCGGGGAACACCACCGAGTTCCAACTCGACAACAACTGGAAGCCGATCGGCGAGGGAAGCAGCGGCGTCTGGACCACCCTGCTCGAACTCAACGCCGTCGACGGCCCCGCCGGCCCGGCACCGACCACCGACAACCCCGCGGTCGGCACGGTGACCGCCGGTCAGCCCGGCCACAGCACCGACGCGAAATCCTGCACCGCCACCCTGGTCAACCGGTTCTGGGCGCTGACGGCGGCCACCTGCTTCACCGACAATCCGGCCGCGCTCGGCAAGGGGGCACCTCCGGTCGCCTCCACCGCCGGCTTCGGCGGACGTAGCGTCGGCATCGCGGAACTGGTCCCGTACGTCGGCCGTGATCTGGTGATGGCCCGTCTCGCCGGCCCGGTCGAGGGCATCACCCCGGTCCGCCTCTCCAGTGCCGCGCCGACCGTCGGGGAGACCCTGCGCATCCCCGGGTACGGTCGCACGGCCACCGACTGGCTGTCGCCCTCCCTCCACACGACCACGCACACCGTGGGCGCTGTCACCGCCTCCGGTCTCGACACCGCGCCCGCCGCCGGCTCCGCCGCGCTCTGCGCCGGTGATGCCGGAGCGCCGCTCCTGCGGACGACGAACGGCTCCGCCGAGCTCGCCGGACTCGCCTCCCGCTCCTGGCAGGGCGGCTGCGTCGGCAGCAGCGAGACCCGCACCGGCGCATCCAGCACGCGCATCGACGACATCACCGCGTGGATCAACGCGACCCGTCACACCACGCCGACCGGTACGGTCGTCACCGGTACGCCGTTCACGATCACCGACCCGGCCGACAACCACCTGGTCACCTACCTCCAGGACAGCGCCAACCACCTGTGGTCCGTGGACCCGCGGGGTGAGGGCTGGAGGGACTTCGGCCTCTACGCGGCCGCCCCGCCGACCGCCGCCGTCGACCCCGCCACCAACCACGTCGTGGTCTTCGTCAACGGCCCCGACAACCGGCTCTGGTCCTTCGACGAGCGCGCCGGCAACAAGTGGACCGAGTTCGACAAGACCCCGCACAACACCGTCATGGCGCCCGGCGCCGTGCCGCACACGATCGTCGACCCGGCCGACAACCACCTGGTCACCTTCGTCCGCGACACCGAAAACCGCCTGTGGTCGGTCGACCCGCAGGGCGAGGGCTGGAGCGACCTCGTCCCCGGCATCCCGGTCGCCGCCACCGACCCCATGCCGATCATCAACCCCAACGACCAGCACATCACCCTCTACTTCAACGGGCCGAACAACCGGCTGAACTCGCTCGCCCTGCCCGCCCGGGCCCGGACCGAGTTCGACCTCACCACGTCCAACACCGCGATGGCCCCCGATGCCGTGCCGAGCACGGTCGTCGACCCCGCCGGCGGGCACTTCGTCACCTACATCCGTGACACCGCCCATCACCTCTGGTCGGTCGACCCGCTCGGCCCCGGCTGGCGCGACCACGGTCTGATGGCCGCCACCGACCCGGTCGCGATCGTCAACCCGCTCACCAACCACGTCAACGTGTTCATGAACGGGCCGAACAACGACCTCTACTCCTTCGACCCGCAGGGCGGTGGCCAGAAGGACGGCTGGACCCAGTTCGACCGCACCTGGGCGGGCACGCCGATGGCGGCCGACGCCGTCCCGGCCGTGGCCGTCGACCCGGCCGACAACCACCTGGTCACCTTCATCCGCGACACCAACAGCTCGCTGTGGGCCGTGGACCCGGCAGCCGAGGGGTGGACCCCGTACGACGGCGGACCCTCCGCCCCCTGACAACCCCTAGCGCGTGGCCGGCGGCCGGTGCCGCCGGCCACGCCACGCACAACGGCGGGCGCACGGCATGTCACCCGCCGAGAACCCCGAGGCGCGACCGGACACCGTCCGGCGCTCATCGGTGCCCCCTGAAATGGACGGATTAAGGATTCGATGAAAACAAGAGTGGCATCGCGGCCGAAACGGCTGCGGGTCGCGGCCGGGATCGTCGTCGCCGGCCTGCTGAGCGGCCTGTTGACGATACCTGCGGTGGCGGCCGACGTACCGCCGGCGACGGGACCGGTCTCCGACCGGATGAAGGCCGTGGAAGCGTGGAAGGGCGGAGGCCCGGCCACGCGCCGGGCCGTGGAGGCGGCGCTGACCGGCTCCGAGGACGACCTCCGGGCGTTCCTGGCGACCGGTCAGACCGCGGCGGCCGAACAGGACCTGCGCGCCCAGGTCGAGGAACTGATCGGATCCTCCGGGCCGGGCGTGCGCACCGCCGCGACCGCGGCACTGGCCGGCTCCACCACCGACCTCCAGGCCTTCCTCGACAAGGGCCTGGACAAGAACTTCGAGGACGACCAGCGCGTCCGGCTGTCCCAGCTCATGATGACCGGCGGCCCCGGAGTGCGGGCCGGTGCCCAGAAGGCCATGGACGGCTCGCTCGAGGACGTGACCGCGTTCCTGAACGTGGGCCAGTACAAGGCCCGCGACGACGACGACCGCGTCCACCTGTCGCAGCTGATGGCCTCCGGCGGGCCCGAGGTGAAGAAGGCCGCCGGCGCCGCCCTCGACGGCGGCATGGACGAGGTCCAGCTCTTCCTGAAGTACGGCTACCAGACCGCGGCCGCCCACGACCAGGAGACATTGACGGTCGCGCAGCTCGCCGACCTCACCAGGAACGCCTCCGCCCAGGCCGGCCAGCAGGCCCAGGAGGCGAAGGAGGCCGCGGCCAGGGCGGTCGACGCGACCCGCCTGGCGAAGCAGGCCGCCGAGAAGGCCGCAGCCGAGACCCAGGCCGCACAGGGCGAGGCCACCCGCGCCTCGGACGCCGCCGGGCGCGCGGCCGACGCCGTCTCCCGGGCCGCCGACGCAGCCCAGACCGCATCGGCGGCTGCGAAGGCCGCCAACGAGGCGGCCCGCCAGGCCGCCAACGCCGCCGCCAACGCCGCCTCCGCCTCCATCCGGGCCGGCAAGGCCGCCGCCCGTGCGCTGAGCGCGGCCAACGCGGCCGGCAACGACGCGAGCCAGGCCGAGGCCGCCAACCAGGCCGCCGGCGCCGCCCGCCAGGCGGCGGTCGACGCCCGTAACGCGGCCGAGGCCAGCGGCTGGGCCGGTGTGGCCGCCGACCAGGCGAAGGGCGCGGCCCTGTCCGCCGCGTCCGCCGGTGGGAACGCCGCCGCGGCGGCGACCGCCACCGCGAACGCCGCCGGCGCTTCGGGGGTGGCCTCCTCGGCCGCCGAGCGTGCCCGGCAGGCC
>NZ_JBEXWT010000134.1:0-18980 GCF_040629945.1 Kitasatospora sp. NPDC005856
GGGGGCGGGGGCCCCCGCTGGGGCCCCCGGCGGGGCCCGCCGGGGGTTAAGGTGTGCGGCCCCGCCCCCCCCGCCCCCGGGGGCCCCCCCCCCCCGGGGGGGGGCCACCGCGCTTTCGTCGCGGGGGGCGGGGGCGGGGGCGGCGAACTCGGGTTCGGGTTCGGGTTCGGCTCAGGGCGGCGGACGCCGGGCGCGGGCGCGGCGGGTGCCGGGGGACTGTCGGTGGGGCGCGCTAGGGTCCCGGCATGAGTGTGCCGGTGATCGGGGATGCGGAGCGTCGGGCCAGGCTGGGGCGGCGGCAGTTGCTGGCGCCGTCGCTGCGGGCGGCGCGGGTGGAGGACGTGGCCGACGCGGTGGTCGGGCTGCACGCCTCGGACCCGGCCACGGTGTACCTGTCGGCCTGCGCGCGGCTGGCGGCGCCCTCGGCGGTGGAGGTGGACCGGGCGCTGTACGAGGACGTCTCGCTGGTGAAGCTGCTGTCGATGCGGCGGACGATCTTCGCGGTGACGGAGGGCTTCGCCCCGTACGTGAGCTCAGCGGCGGCGCGGGCGATCGCGGCGAAGGAGCGGGCGACGCTGCTGAAGCACCTGCGGGGCTTCGCCGAGGGCTGGGACGAGGCCCGGTTGGGGGAGACGGAGCGTGAGGTGCTGGCCGCGCTGGCCGCTCGCGGCGAGGCGACGACCAGGGAACTCTCCGAGGACGTACCGCAGTTGCGCGAGACGATGCTGATGTCGGCGGGCAAGGCGTACGAGGCGAAGCAGAGCGTGGGCAGTCGCCTGCTGCGGCTGCTGGCCTCGGACGGGCACGTGCGCCGCTCCCGTCCGCGCGGTTCGTGGCTGAGCAGCAGCTATCCGTGGGCGCTGGTGCCGCAGTGGCCGGAGGTGCCGGTGCGGGAGGCGAAGGCCGAGGTGGTGCGGCGCTGGCTGGCGGCGTACGGGCCGGCGACGGTCGAGGACGTGAAGTGGTGGACGGGCTGGACGCTGGGGGACGTCCGCGGGGCGCTGGCGGACGTCGGGGCGCTGGACGTGGCGCTGGCCGGGGGAGTGCCCGCGCTGGTGCTGCCGGGTGACGAGGTGTCGGTGGCGGAGCCGGAGCCGTGGGCGGCGCTGCTGCCCGGGCTGGACCCGGCGGTGATGGGCTGGCGCGGGCGGGACTGGTACCTGCGGCCGGAGGACGTGCCGGCGCTGTTCGACCGGGCGGGCAACGCCGGGCCGACGGTGTGGTGGTGCGGCGAGGTGGTGGGCGGCTGGGCGCAGCGCGCCGACGGCGGGGTGGTGTGGCGGTTGTTCCGGGACGTCGGGGCCGAGGCGCGGCGGGCCGTGGCGGCCGAGGTCGAGCGGTTGGCGGGCTGGCTGGGGGAGGTGCGGGTGACGCCGCGGTTCCGCACCCCGCTGGAGCGCGAACTGGTGGCGTAGAGCCGGGCGTGGGGGCCATGCCCGGCTGGGGCGTGTCGGACGCGCTTCAGGGCGTGGGTGGCGCCGCTGGGCGGCTCGCGGGGCCGCCGGTGGCGCTGGGCAGTGCGGTGGGGCGGGTCGGCTGGATCTGGCTGGGCCGGGGGGTGGGGCTGGGCTGGTCGGGGTCCGTCGTCGGCTTGGGCGCCGGCGGGCTGGGGGTGCTCGGGCCGGGTGCGGGTCGGCCGGTGGCGGTGGGGGCGCTGGGTGCGTGGCCGGTCGGGGTGCCGGGGGCGGGGTCGGTGCCGGCGGGTTCGCCGCCGGTGGCGGGTGCGGTGGTAGGGGCGGTGGCGCTGGGGCTGGTGCCGGCGGTGGCGGTGGGCCAGGGGGTGGCGGCGGGGGTGTCGTGCCCGGTCTGGAGGTCGAAGTCCTGGGTGGGGGTGCCGTCGAGGGCGGCGGTCATGTAGGTGGTCCAGATCCGGGTGGGGAAGGTGCCGCCGTTGATCCGGGTGAGTCCGGCGGTGCCGGCCAGTGGTTCCTTGGCGTGGGTCTTCGGGTTCTCCCGGAACAGGCCGACGGTGGTGGCGAGTTCGGGGGTGTAGCCGGCGAACCAGGCGGAGAGGTTGGAGTCGGTGGTGCCGGTCTTGCCGGCGGCGGGGCGGTTCAGGTCGAGGGCGGCGGCGCCGGTGCCGCGGGTGCTGACGACGTCGCGCAGCACGTCGGTGACGGAGTCGGCGATCTCCCGGTCGAGGGCCTCGGTGGGGTTGTGGTCGGGCATCTTGGGGACGTCGACGGCGCCGCCGGGGTTGACGCGTTCGAGTTTGAGGACGGACCAGGGGGTGTGGGCCTGGCCGTGGTCGGCGAGGGTGGCGTAGGCGCCGGCCAGGTCGAGGGCGCTGGGGGTGGCGGTGCCGAGGGTCATCGAGGTGTTGGCCGGGTCCATGCCGCGGACGCTGTCGGGGATGCCGAGTCTGATGGCGGTCTCCCGGACGCGGGCGAGCCCGGCGTCGACGCCCTCCTGCGCGTACACGGAGTTGACGGACTTCACCATGGCGTGGCGCAGGGTGATGTTGCCGTAGTCGATGTCGTCCTCGTTGGGCGGGGCGTAGGGGGTGGGCCCGCCGGTGACGGGGCGTTCGCTGGTGCCGTCGTAGCGGGATTCGGTGGTGATGGGGCGGCCGTCGGGGGTGTGCTGGGCGACCAGGCCGGCGGCGAGGTCGATCGGTTTGAAGGTGGAGCCGATCTGGTTGTCCTGGCGCAGCGCGTCGTTGTAGGGCTGCTTGGCGTAGTCGGGGCCGCCGTAGACGGCGACGACCCGGCCGGTGGCGGGTTCGACGGAGGCGCCGGCGACCCGGACGTCGGTGTCGGTGGTGGGGCGGGCCCGGGGGTCGAGTTCGTCGGTGAGCCGGTCCTGGACGGCCTTGACGAAGGCGTCCTGCCGGGGTTTGTCGAAGCTGGTGGTGATGCGCCAGCCGCCGGCCTTGAGGGTGGCGGCGTCGAGGGTGCCGGAGGAGACGAGGTAGTCGTCGGCGACGCCGACCAGGTAGCCGGCCTGGCCGGCGAGGCCGGTGGCGGGCTGGGGGTCGATCGGGTCGGGGAAGGTGGTGGCGGCGCGGTCGGCGGGGGTGAGGAAGCCGAGCTGGACCATGCCGTCGAGGGTGTAGTTCCAGCGGGCGACGGCCTTCTCGCGGTTGGCGGGGGTGGCGGTCTTGACGTCGTAGAGGCTGGGGGCCTGGAGCAGGGAGGCGAGGTAGGCGCCCTGGGCGGGGGTGAGTCCGGAGACGTCGACGCCGTAGTAGGCGTGGGCGGCGCTCTGGATGCCGTAGGCGCCGCGGCCGAAGTAGCTGCTGTTGAGGTAGCCGGCGAGGATCTCGCGTTTGTCGCGCTGCTGGTCGACCTTGAGGGCGATGAGCAGTTCGCGGCCCTTTCGCTCGATCGTGCGGTCCTGGGTGAGGTAGTAGTTCTTGACGTACTGCTGGGTGATGGTGGAGCCGCCCTGCATGCCCTTGCCGAGCAGGGTGTTCCAGCCGGCCCGGAGCATGCCCTTCAGGTCGATGCCGCGGTTCTGGTAGAAGGTGCGGTCCTCGGCGGAGACGACGGCCTGCTGGGTGGGCAGCGGAATCTGGTCGATGGTGACGTCGGTGCGGTTGACGGCGCCGGTGCGGGCGATCTCGGTGGTGCCGTCGGCGTAGAGGTAGATGTTGTTCTGGGCGACGGCGTGGGCGTTGGGGTCGGGCACCGGGACGATGACGTAGAGCACGGCGAAGCCGCCGACGGCGAGCAGGAACAGCGTGGTGAGGGTGCCGAGGGTGACCCGCCAGGTGGGCAGGAGCCGGCGCCAGAGCGGGAGGGCGCGGCGGGCCTCGCGGCGGGCGGCCCGTTTGGCCCGGCGTCGGGTGCTCAAGGTCATGCCGCGATTATCTGCTATTTGACGCCGGATCAAGCTGGATAAACCGGGTGCGGGTGGTGCCGGCCGGAGGTACGGTGAAAGGTGCAAACCACATAGCGCACCCACTTTCGCAGCTCCGCCCGTCCGGCCCGGCACCCCCGGGTACGGCCGGTCGGAGCCGCTGGGGCGTGCGCGCCGGTGCTCGCGGGCATCCGTCTGCCCGCATTTGTCGACAAGGAGACAATATCGTGAGTTCCGTGCACGCCGAGGCGCCCGCCGGGCGGCCTCCCGATCCCGCGCCCGACGGATCCGCCGTCGGGCTCTACGCCGCCGTCGCCCGCGGCGCCTTCCACCGCCACGCGACCTACCGGGCCGCCACCCTGGCCGGCGTCTTCACCAACACCGTCTTCGGCTGCATCCTCGCCTACACCTTCGTCGCGCTCTGGCAGGCCCGTCCCGGCCTCGGCGGCTACGACGTGAGCCAGGCCGTCACCTACATCTGGATCTGCCAGGCCCTGATGCCCACCACCGCGATCTTCGGCGGCGGCGTCGAGGACGACCTCCGGGCGCGGTTCCGCAGCGGCGACATCGCCGTCGACCTCTACCGGCCGGTGGACTTCCTGGGCTGGTGGCTGGCGAGCGACCTCGGCCGGGCCGGCTACCACCTGCTGGTCCGCGGCGGGGCGCCGCTGCTGATCGGCGGGCTGCTCTTCCACTTCCGGCTGCCCGAACGGCCGGTCACCTGGCTGGTCTTCCTGCTCTCCGTGCTGCTCGCCGAGGTGGTCAGCTTCGGGCTGCGGTTCCTGGTCGCCCTCACCGGCTTCTGGCTGCACGACTCCGAGGGGGTGAGCTCGGTGACGATGGTGGTGACGATGTTCCTCTCCGGGATGCTGCTGCCGCTCACGCTCTTCCCCGGCTGGCTCGGCGACCTCGCCCGGGTGCTGCCGTGGGCGACGCTGGCGCAGGTGCCCGCCGACCTGTTCCTGGAGCACACGACCGGCGCGGCCGTGCTCGGGCCGCTCGGCCTCCAACTCGCCTGGGCCGCGGTGACGCTGGCCGCCGGCCGCTGCGTGCAGGCGCTCGCGACCCGCAAGGTGGTGGTCCAGGGTGGCTGACCCCGGCCTCGGAGCCCCTGCCGTCCGCACCGTCACCGGTGCCCGCTGGGCCGCCCGTGCCCGCTGGGCCGCGCGCTCCTGGTGGCTGTGCGCCGCCATGTGGACCCGTTCGAGCATGTCCTACCGGGCCTCGTTCACGATGATGTTCGCGGCCAACCTGGTGATCACCTTCCTCGACTTCGCCGTGATCGTCCTGATGTTCCGGCACACCTCCACGCTCGGCGGCTGGACCCTGCCCGAACTCGGCTTCCTCTACGGCACCTCCGGCTTCGCCCTCGGCATGGCCAACCTGCTGGTCGGCAGCATCGACTCGCTCGGCGACCGGATCCGGAACGGGACGCTGGACGTGATGCTGATCCGGCCCGCCCCGGCCCTCGCCCAGCTCTGCGCCGAGCGCTTCTCCCTGCGCCGGCTCGGCCGTCCGGCCCAGTCGGCGGCGGTGCTGCTCTGGTCGCTCGCCGCCCTGGACGTCGACTGGACCTGGGACAAGGCGCTGCTGACGGTCGTCCTGCTGATCGCCGGCACGATCATCTACTGCGCGATCTGGATCGGCTTCGCCTGCCTGCAGTTCTGGTGGGGCGAGACCCGGGAGTTCCAGAACTCCTTCACCTTCGGCGGCGGCGTCATGCTGCAGTACCCGCCGACCGTCTTCGCCAAGGAGCTGGTGCTCGGCGTGGTCTTCGTCGTCCCGCTGGCCTTCGTCAACTGGCTGCCCGCGCTGCACGTCCTCGGCCGGCCCGACCCGCTCGGCCTGCCCACCGCCTTCCGGTTCGCCTCCCCGGCCGTCGCCGCGCTCTGCGTCCTCGCCGCCGGGCTCGCCTGGCGGGCCGGGCTGCGCGCCTACCGCGGCACCGGCAGCTGAACCCCTCCCGCGCCCCCGAAGGAGCTTTCCATGGCACTGATCGAACTCCAGGACGTCCGCCGCAGCTTCACCGTACGCACCCGCACGGGCCGGTTCAGCCGGGCGAAACGCGAGGTCCGCGCGGTGGACGGGCTCAGCTTCACCGTCGAGGCCGGCGAGTGCGTCGGCTACATCGGGCCCAACGGGGCCGGCAAGTCCACCACCATCAAGATGCTCACCGGCATCCTCGTCCCCAGCTCCGGCCGGCTGCGGGTGGCCGGGGTCGACCCGGCCCGCGAACGCGTCGCGCTGGCCCGCCGGATCGGCGTCGTCTTCGGCCAGCGCACCACCCTCTGGTGGGACCTGCCGCTGCGCGACTCCTTCGAACTCGCCCGCCGGATCTATCGCATCCCCGACGCCCGGTACCGCGAGAACCTCGGCCGCTGCCTCGAACTGCTCGACCTCGGCGCCCTGCTGGACACCCCGGTGCGCCAGCTCTCGCTCGGCCAGCGGATGCGCGGCGACCTCGCCGCGGCGCTGCTGCACGACCCCCGGGTGCTCTACCTGGACGAGCCGACCATCGGCCTGGACGTGGTCAGCAAGGGCCGGGTGCGGGAGTTCCTGCGCGAGGTCAACCGGGACCGGGGCACCACCGTGCTGCTCACCACCCACGACCTGACCGACATCGAGCAGCTCTGCGGCCGGGTGATGGTGATCGACCACGGCCGGGTGGTGTACGACGGCGGGCTGGAGGGCCTGCACGCCACCGGCCGCAGCGAGCGGACGCTGGTGGTGGACCTCGCGCAGGAACTCGCGCACCCGGTCGAGGTGCCCGGGGCCAGGGTCACCAGGATCGAGGGGCCGCGCCAGTGGCTGGCCTTCCCGGCCCAGGAGAGCGCCGCGCCGATCGTCGCGGCGGTCGCCGCACGCTACCCGCTGGTGGACCTGTCGGTGCGCGAACCGGCCATCGAGGACGTGATCGCCCGGATGTACGCGGAGGTCGCGATCGGCTGACGGGGCGGGCGTGGCGGCGGCCGGGATCCGTCCGGCCGCCGCCGGGCCTCCGCACGCCCGGGCCTCCGCACGCCCGGGCCTCCGCACGCCCGCGCATGCCGTCCGCACAGCCGCATGCCGTCCGCACACCCTCCGCGCGCCATCGGTGCGCCCGTTCGATGCCTGGACGCGCGTTCGGATGCCGTCGCCGGTGCGGGTGATCATCGTGACCCCGGGCCTCCGCCGCGAGTTGACCCGACATCACCAGCCGATGCCGGAACCGGAGGCCCGCCGCCCGATGGCCGTACCCGACGTGACCGTGGTGGTCGCGGTCTACAACACCATGCCGTACCTCACCGCCTGCCTGGACTCGCTGGTCGGGCAGTCCCTGGCGCCGGGGCGGCTGGAGGTGGTGGCCGTGGACGACGGCTCCACGGACGGCGGCGGGGAGCTGCTGGACGAGTACGCCGCCCGCCACCCCGGGCTGTTCACGGTGGTGCACCAGCCCAACTCGGGCGGCCCGGCGGCCCCGACCAACCGCGCCCTGGAGCTGGCCCGTGGCCGCTACGTGCTGTTCCTCGGCGCGGACGACTGGCTCGGCGAGGAGGCCTTGGAGCGGCTGGTCGCGGCCGCCGACGCCTGGGGCTCGGACGTGGTGGTGCCCAAGCAGGTCGGGGTGAACGGCCGGCTGGTCCCGCAGGGGATCTTCCACGCCGACGCCGAGTCCGTGGGCTTCGCCGATTCCGCGCTGGCCTGGGCGCTGGCCGACACCAAGCTCTTCCGGCTCGACCTCCTCCGGCGCCACGGGCTGCGCCGCGACGAGCGGTTGAAGGTCTTCTCGGACCAGCCGTTCACCCTGGAGGCCTGCCTGCGGGCGGCCAGGGTGTCCGTCCTCGCCTCCTACGACTGCTACTTCCTGGTGCTGCGCGAGGACCGGGGCAACGTCACCGAGCGGGCCGGGGTGCTGGACCGGCTGCGCGGGATCGCCGCGCTGCAGCAGGTGGCCGCCGAACTGGCCGGGTCGGGCGAGGAGTTGGACGCCATCCGGGCCCGCAGTTTCACCTGGGACGTGCCGCGTCTGCTGCAGGAGGGCTTCCTGCTGCTGGCCGAGGACGTGCAGGAGCGGGTGTGCGTCGAAGTCGCCTTGATGGTCGAGCGGTTCGGCGCCCGCGAGGTGTACCGCCGGCTGCCGGTCGCCGAACGGGTGCGGCTCGAACTCGCCTGTGCGGTACGGCCGGACGCGCTGCGCGACCAGATCCGCTACGAGGCGGCGCACGGCGATCCACCGGCGGTGGTGGACGGCGGGCGGCGGTACGCGGGCTTCCCGGCGTTCCGGGACGCCCGGCTCGGCCTGCCGGACGAGCTGTTCCTGCTGCCGCGGGACGCGGCCGGGGCGGCGGTCGAGGGTGCGGCCGAGGGGGCCGCGCCGCCGCTCGGGCTCGCGCGGCAGCTGTGGCGCGGGCTCGTCCCGGAGCAACTGCGGCGCCGGCTGCGGCGCCACCCGGCGTGGCGCCTGCTGGCCGACTCGGTGAACGGAGGACGGGGATGAGCCTGGACGTCTGCGTGGTCGGGCTGGGCAAGCTGGGCCTGCCGCTCGCGGTGCAGTTCGCGCTGAAGGGTCACCGGGTGACCGGCGCGGACATCGCGCCCGACGTGGTGGACAGCGTCAACCGGGGCGTGCCGCCGTTCCCCCGGGAGGCGGGCCTGGACCAGGCACTCAAGCGGGTCGTCACCGAGGGCCGGCTGCGGGCCACCACCGGCACCACGGCCGCGGTGGCCCGGTCCGAGGCCGTCGTGCTGGTCGTCCCGCTGGTCACCGCCGCCGACGGCAGCCCGGACTTCGCCCTGCTCGACGCGGCCACCGACGCCGTCGCGGCCGGGCTGCGCCGGGGCACCCTGGTCAGCTACGAGACCACCCTGCCGGTCGGCACCACCCGGCAGCGCTGGGCGCCCCGGCTGGCGTCCCGGTCGGGGCTCGCGGCCGGGAGGGACTTCGCGCTGGTGTTCAGCCCGGAACGGGTCCGCACCGGACGGGTCTTCGCCGACCTGCGGCGCTACCCCAAGCTGGTCGGCGGCCTGGACTGGTCCTCCGCCCGGCGCGGCGCCGAGTTCTACCGGGCGGTGCTGGACTTCGACCCGCGCCCGGACCTGCCGCGGCCCAACGGCGTCTGGGAGCTGGCCTCGGTGGAGGCGGCCGAGTTCAGCAAGCTCGCCGAGACGACGTACCGGGACGTCAACATCGCGCTGGCCAACCAGTTCGCCCGGTACGCGGACGAGGTCGGGGTGGACTTCGCGGAGATCGCCGAGGCCTGCAACTCGCAGCCGTACAGCCACCTGCACCGGCCGGGCATCGCGGTCGGCGGGCACTGCATCCCGGTGTACCCGCGGCTGTACCTGTGGAACGACCCGGGCGCGACGGTGGTCCGGGCGGCGCGCGAGGCCAACCTGGCGGTGCCGGGGTACGCGGTGGGCGTGCTGGCGGGGGCGGTGCCGGGCGGGATCGCCGGGCAGGGCGTGCTGGTGCTCGGCGCGTCCTACCGGGGCGGGGTCAAGGAGACGGCGTACTCCGGGGTGTTCCCGCTGGTCGAGGCGGTGCGGTCGGCGGGCGCCCGGCCGTACGTCAGCGACCCGCTGTACGAGGCCGAGGAGTTGGCGGCGCTCGGGCTGCCGCCGTACGGCGGGGAGCCGGTGGTGGCGGCGGTGCTGCAGGCGGACCACCCGGAGTACCGGGACCTGTCGCCGGTGGACCTGCCGGGCGTGCGGGTGCTGTTGGACGGGCGGCGGTGCACGGACCCGAAGCGCTGGGCGGGCGCGGAGGTGCGGCGGATGGTGCTGGGCGGGGCGTGAGGCCCGTGCTGTTCGGCGCGTGACCCCGGGCCGGGGCGCGCAACCGCCGGGCCGGGCCCCTGGCCGGGGCGCGTGATCGCGAGGCGCGCCCCCGTCCGCGCCGGGCACCGGGCAGACTGGCGGGGTGAGTGACGATGCCTTCAGCGGGACCGGCCCCGGGGTCCGGTTCACCGCGGCCGATGAGCAGAAGAGACTTGGCGTCCGCCGGATGAAGACCATCGCGACCGGCCTGCTGGCCTTCGCGACCCTGGTCTTCGCCCTGTCCACCTGGGCCGGGGCGGCCGGCGCCGGCGCCTGGGCGGGGTACGTGGCGGCCGCCGCCGAGGCGGGCATGGTCGGCGCGCTGGCCGACTGGTTCGCGGTGACCGCGCTGTTCCGCCGGCCGTTCGGCCTGCCGATCCCGCACACCGCGATCATCCCGACCAAGAAGGACGCCTTCGGCCGCTCGCTCGGCGACTTCGTCGGCGAGAACTTCCTCTCCGGCCACGTGGTCCGAGGCCGCCTGGCGGCGCTCGGCATCGGCCGCCGGCTGGGGGAGTGGCTGGCCGCGCCGGGCAGCGCCGAGCGGGTCACCAAGGAGGCTTCGGCGGCGCTGCGCGGCCTGCTCGCGGTGCTCCGCGACGACGACGTGCGGGCGGTGGTCGCCGAGGCGGTGACCAGGCGGGCCCAGGCCACCTCGGTGGCCGAGCCGATGGGCCGGATGCTCGGCAAGGTGGTCGCGGACGGCGGGCACCACGGGGTGGTGGACCTGGTCGCCGTCCGGGCGCACGGCTGGCTGACCACCAACCACGAGGACGTGGTCCGCAAGGTCACCCAGAAGACCCCGGGCTGGACGCCCCGGTTCATCGACCACCAGGTCGGCGAGCGGGTCTACAAGGAGCTGCTGCGCTTCGTCACCGACATCCGGGACGACCCGGACCACCCGGCCCGCGGTGCGATCGACAACTTCCTCGTCGACTTCGCGGCCGAGCTGCAGACCGACCCGGAGACCATCGCCCGGGTCGAGCGGGCCAAGGGTGAGCTGCTGGCCCGCCCCGAGGTGCAGGACCTGATCAACTCCACCTGGGCGGCCGTGCGCACCCTGGTGATGGGCGCGGCCGAGGACGAGGACAGCGAACTGCGCCGGCGCATCCGCGACGGCGTGCGGCGCTTCGGCGAGCGCCTGGCCACCGATCCCAAGCTCCAGGCCAAGGTGGACGGCTGGCTCCAGGACGCCGCCCAGTACCTGGTCGACACCTACCGCACGGAGATCACCTCGCTGATCTCCGAGACGGTGGCGGGCTGGGACGCCGACGACGCCTCCCGCAAGATCGAGGCCAACGTCGGCCGCGACCTCCAGTTCATCAGGATCAACGGCACCGTGGTCGGCGCCCTGGCCGGACTGCTGATCCACACCGTGGCGGTGGCGCTCGGCGGGTGACCCGGAGGGCCGGCCCCGGGGGCGATCCCCCGGCGGTCGGCCCGGGGCACGGCCTATCCTTGCCAGCAGCTGTCTTCGGTACGCGCGTAGAAGGAAGAAGGGAACCACCGTGGTCCAGCCGGACGGAAGTCGGATCGGCCCCGACGTCAGTCGGATCGAGCCCGCAGACCGGAGCATCGAGGCGTTCATCGCCGGGATGCCCAAGGCGGAGCTGCACGTCCACCACGTCGGCTCGGCCTCGCCGCGCGTCGTGGCGGAACTGGCCGCCCGGCACGCCGGGAACTCGAAGGTGCCGACCGACCCGGCGGCGCTCGCCGAGTACTTCACCTTCACCGACTTCGCGCACTTCATCGAGGTCTACCTGAGCGTCGTGGACCTGGTCCGGGACGCCGAGGACGTCCGCGCGCTCACCTACGGCGTGGCCGAGGACATGGCCCGGCAGAACATCCGGTACGCCGAGCTGACCATCACGCCGTACTCCTCGGTCAGCCGGGGCATCCCCGAGGTCGCCTTCATGGAGGCGATCGAGGACGCCCGGCTGCGCGCCGAGAAGGAGCTCGGCGTGGTGCTCCGCTGGTGCTTCGACATCCCGGGCGAGGCCGGGCTGGAGTCGGCCGAGGTGACGGCCAGGCTGGCCACCGAGCTGGCACCCGAGGGCCTGGTCAGCTTCGGCCTGGGCGGACCGGAGGTCGGCGTGCCGCGCCCGCAGTTCAAGCCGTACTTCGACCGGGCCCGGGCGGCGGGCCTGCGCAGCGTCCCGCACGCGGGCGAGACCACCGGGCCGGAGACGGTCTGGGACGCGATCCGGGTGCTCGGCGCCGAGCGCATCGGGCACGGCACCCAGGCGGTGAAGGACCCGGCCCTCGTCGACCACCTGGGCGAGCACCGCATCCCGCTGGAGGTCTGCCCGACCTCCAACATCGCCACCCGGGCGGTGGAGCGGATCGAGGACCACCCGATCAAGCGGATGGTCGACGCCGGGCTGCTGGTGACGGTCAACAGCGACGACCCGCCGATGTTCGGCACCGACCTCAACACCGAGTACGCGGTGGCGGCGCGGCTGCTGGGCCTGGACGAGGCCGGGGTGGCGGGGCTGGCCCGCAACGCCGTCGAGGCCTCCTTCCTGGACCGGGCGGGCAAGACCCGGCTGGCCGGGGAGATCGACGCCCACTTGGCGGCCTGGCGGCGGTCGTAGCCCCTCGCCGCTCGCGTTTCCCCTGGTGAACCGCCCCGTCGACCTCCGGTCGGCGGGGCGGTTCCGTTGTCGGCGGCGGCCGGTGCCGACTCCGTTCGGGTGATGGTGCCACTGTGGCGCCAGGAATGGCTCGACATGGCGCCATCGCTGTGCCATGCTTACGGCCATGGACCTCACGCCGTACGTGGAAAACCTCCGGAACGAGCTCGCGGTGGCCGCCGCCACCGGCGGGGACGAAGCCCGCGCGCTGGCCGAGCGGCTGACACTCCCGCTGGAGTCGGCCGTGCGGCTCACCCTGCTCAACGCGCTCTCGGCCGCCATGGGCGAAGTCACCCGTGACCTCGCCCCCGGCTCGGTGGACGTGCGCCTGCGTGGACTCGATCCCGAGTTCGTGGTGACGGCGCCGCCCGGCTCGGACGCCTTCCACGGCGACACGGTGCCGCAGGTGGCACCGGTGGCGCCACTCGCGTCACCGGTGGTGCCACCGCTGGCGCCTTCGGTGGTGCCGGAGTCGGACGAGTCGGGCACGGCCCGGATCAACTTCCGGGTGCCCGCCCACCTCAAGGCCCGGGCGGAGGAGGCCGCCGTCGAGGCCGGCCTCTCGCTCAACGCCTGGCTGGTCCGGGCCCTGGCCGGCGCGCTGGAGGGCGGCGAGCCCGTCCGCAGGCCGGTGGCCGATCCGGGCAGCCGGGTCGCGCGCAGCGTCGGCGGCCAGGGCTTCACCGGCTGGGTCCACTGAGCCTCCGCAGTACCCCGAGCAGCCGCACGACCTCTCGCACCACCTCCCGCACCACCTTCTGCACCTTCGACGTCACCCCCGCTGCGACCAGCGGGAACACCTACACGAGTCAAGAGGACGGGACAGTCATGCCTACGTACGAGATCGACGGACCGATTTCCGCCATCCTCGAGTTCGACATCGGCTCGGTCTGGATCAAGGCGAGCAAGCGCACCGACGCCGTGGTCGAGGTCCGGCCGGCCAACCCGGCCAAGGAGGCGGACGTCAAGGCCGCCGAGCAGACCCAGGTCGACTTCTCCGGCGGCCGGCTCGGGATCAAGGCTCCCAAGCAGCGCAGCGTGTTCAGCGGAAAGAAGGGCGCGATCGAGGTCCTGGTCGAGCTGCCGGCCGGCTCCGAGGTCCACAGCGAGTCCCCGATGGCCGAGTTCGTCACCGAGGGGCCGCTCGGCGCCTGCCGGCTGAAGACCTCGCTCGGCCGGATCCAGGTCGAGAGCGCCGAGAGCGCCCGGCTCGACAGCGGCTTCGGGGACGTCCGGCTCGGCGCGGCGGCCGGGGACGCCGAGGTGACGGGGGCCGGCCGGATCGAGATCGGCTCCGTCGGGGGCCGGCTGACGGTCAAGAACAGCAACGGCGACACCGAGATCGACGAGGTGCACGGCGAGCTGAGGGCCAACGCCTCCAACGGCCGGATCCACGTCGGCCTCGCCGAGGGGAACGTGGACGCCAAGTCGGCGCACGGCCACATCCGGGTCGGCCGGGTGGTCCGCGGCCAGGTCACCCTCCAGACCAGCGTGGGGGACGTCGAGGTCGGCATCGCGGAGGGCACCGCGGCCTGGCTCGACGTGCACAGCAAGGTCGGCGGCGTCCGCAACGACCTCGGCCCCACCCAGGGCCCGGGCGACGCCGTGGCGACGGTCGAGGTCCGCGGCCGCACCCAGGTCGGCAACGTCATCGTCCGGAGGGCGTGATGGCGACCCACTCGACGACCCAGGTGATCTCGACGCCCCCGGCGATCTCGGCGACGGCACTCACCAAGTCCTACGGGGACAAGGCGGTCCTGAAGGGCGTCGACCTGGAGATCCCGGCGGGTAGCGTGTTCGCCCTGCTCGGGCCCAACGGCGCCGGCAAGACCACCACCGTGCAGATCCTCTCCACCCTGATCCCCGCCGACGGCGGCTCGGCCCGGGTGGCCGGGCACGACGTGGAACGCGAGGCCGACGCGGTGCGCGGGGCGATCGGGGTGACGGGCCAGTTCTCGGCGGTGGACAACCTGCTCACCGCCGAGGAGAACCTGCTGCTGATGGCCGACCTCAACCACCTCCGCCGTCGGGAGGGGCGGAGGCGGGCGGAGGAGCTGCTGCGGCGCTTCGATCTCACCGAGGCCTCCCGCAAGGCCGTCACCACCTTCTCCGGCGGCATGCGGCGCAAGCTCGACCTCGCGATGACCTTGGTCGGCGACCCGCAGGTGATCTTCCTGGACGAGCCGACCACCGGGCTGGACCCGCGCAGCCGGCGCACCATGTGGGAGATCATCCGGAGCCTGGTCGCCGACCACGGGGTGACGATCTTCCTCACCACCCAGTACCTGGAGGAGGCCGATCAACTCGCCGACCGGATAGCCGTCCTGGACGGCGGCCGGATCGTCGCCGAGGGCACGGCCGAGGAGCTGAAGCGGGTCGCCCCCGGCGGGCGGATCCGGCTCCGGTTCGCGGACGCCGGCTCGCTGGCCACCGCTGCCGCACTGTTCGACTACGCCACGGCCGACATCGAGGCGCTGCGGCTGGAGATCCCGGGGGACAACTCCGTCCTCACCGTGAAGGCGGTGCTGGACGTGCTCGACAACGCGTCCGTGCAGGCGGAGTCACTGGTCGTGGAGACGGCGGACCTGGACGACGCGTTCCTCCAACTGACCGGGGAGGGCGTGCGATGAGCATGGCCACGAGTACGGCCGGCCACGCGCTCAGCGACTCGCTGACCATGCTGCGCCGCAACCTCAAGCACGCGCTGCGGTACCCGTCCCTGACCTTCGCGGTCGTGGTGATGCCGGTCATGATGCTGCTGCTCTTCAACTACGCCTACGGCAGCACGCTGGGCGCCGGCATCGGCGGCGGCCACTACATCGACTACGTGACGCCCGGCATCGTGCTGATGGCGGCCACCTCCGGGTCGCTGGTCACCGCGATCGGCATCTGCACCGACATGACCGAGGGGATCGTCAACCGCTTCCGCACGATGGCCATATCGCGCTCCGCCTTCTTGGCGGGGCACGTGGTCGGCAGCGTCATCCAGACCATGATCGGGTTGGTGCTGGTGATCGGCGCGGCCCTCGCGATGGGCTTCCGGCCGAACGCCGGGCCGGTGGAGTGGCTGGCCGCGATGGGCCTGCTGCTCTTCCTCACCATCGCCCTGACCTGGATATCCGCCGGCATCGGCCTGGTGGCCAAGACGGTCGAGAGCGCCAGCAACATGCCGATGCCGCTGCAGTTCCTGCCCTTCATCGGCAGCGCCATCGTGCCGACCGACTCCATGCCGACGGCGATGCGCTGGTTCGCCGAGTACCAGCCCTTCACGCCCATGATCGAGACCCTGCGCGGGCTGCTGATGGGCACCGGGATCGGCAGCAGCGCCTGGAGCGCCCTGGCCTGGTGCACCGCGCTGACACTGGTCGGCTACTTCTGGTCGCGGAGCGTCTTCTACCGGCGGTGACGGGGGTACGGCCGGTGGGCCGAGCGGCCCGGACGACGGAGCACCCGTCGGCCGGGCCGAGCGGCATCCCCGTGTAAAGTCCCGGCAAAGGACAACTCCGGGGGGAGCAAATGACGGTGGCGCGCCGCAAGCAGGTCGCCTGGTGGCTCAGGGGAGCGGCGCTGGCGTCCACCCTGGTCTACCTGCCGGGCTACTTCTCCTCCCGCCAGGGCGGGTTGGTCGAGGTCGAGCGCTGGCTGAACCACCCCGTGCTGCTGCTCGGGGCGGCGATCACGCTGGTCGTGGCCTCGGTGGTGGTCCAGTTCGAGTTCCGCAGCCGGTGGGCACAGATCGGCTGTGCGGCCGTCCTGTCACCGCTCCTCGTCGTCGGGGCGGGGGTCGGAGCCCTGGCGTACGTCTTCGGCGGCGACGGCCGGCTGGTCGACCGCAAACCGGACCCGAACCGCGCCGATCACGTGCTGAACGTCACCGACATCGCCTTCTCGATCGATCCGGTCTACCGGGTGGAGCTGCTGACCGGCAGCGGCTGGTCGGCCCGCCACTGGGGCCTCGGAACCTGGAACGAGGGTGCCGGCTTCGTCAGGGCCGAATGGTCGGGCCCTGGTCGGATCACGGTGACCTTGGAGAAGGAGATCGAGGTCTTCACCGTGGCCGAGGACGGCACGTTGGGCGGCCCTTCGGTGACGCCCCGGTCGCCGCGCCCGTTGGGAGGGTCCGTGCCGAAGATCGGTCAAGAACCGTCGGGGGGCGAGGAATGACAGCGGAACGTCGCAAAAGGATCGCGTGGGGGCTCAGAGGGGTGGCGCTCGCGGCGCTGCTGGCGTACCTGGCGGGCTGGAACTCGGCCCGTTCGGGCGGACTGGTGGTGGTCGAGCACTGGCTCAACCACCCGGTGCTGCTGGTCGGGTCGGCGGTCGTGCTGGTCACGGCCTCACTGATCATCGCGATGGAATTCCGCACCTGGCTGTCGCAGATCGGCTGTGCCATCGGGCTGGTTGCGCTGATCTTCGGCGGGCTGCCGATCGCGTTCCTGGCGATCGTCCTGAGCCGTGACGGCTGGACCGAGCGGACGGCCGCCCCGGGCCACCCGGACCGGGTGCTCATCGTCACCGACGTCGCCTTCTCGATCGACCCGATCTACCGGGTGGAGCTGGTCTCCGGCACCGGATGGTCCGCGCGCCACTGGAGCCTGGGCACCTGGGACTCCGAGCGGACCGACTTCGTCCGCGTCGACTGGTCCGGGCCGAACCGGATCACGATCACCAGGGAGGCGAAGCTCACGGTCTTCGAGGTCCTCCCGGACGGCAGCCTGAGTTCCGCCCGGGAAGAGCCCCGCCCCCAAGGCCCGATGATGCCCCGTTGAGGCTCCGTTGAGGCCGGCCCTCCTCGCGTTGCCGGAGGAGGGCCACGGCCGTTCGCCTTGGCGGAAGGTGTCACCAGCGGTCGATGCCCATGGTCCTGGCCGCACTGTGGACGGCGTTGTAGTGCGGGATCGACATGTCGGACTTCTTCTGGCCCGCCGGCAGGTTCCGGTCGGCGGCGCGGAACTCGTCACGGGCCTCGGCGAGCAGGCTGGTGCCGTGGGAGACCGGAACGTCCTTGGTGCCGTGCGCCGGGTGGGACTTGGCTGCCGTCTTGCTGCCCGCGTCGATCAGGGTGGTGCGGGCCTGGTTGTAGTCGGCGACCTTGATCGTCTTCGGGTTGCGGAGCTCGGCCTGCAACCCGGCCGTCGACGGCGCCTGTTCGGCGGCCACGGCGGCGGGAGCGGCGGCGGCGGTGAGCGCACCCGTCACGATGACGGTCGCGAAGGCATTGCGAAGGGACCTGTGCATGAGGGTGTCCTTCCGACAAGGAAAGCGTCACGGATTCGCTCCCTCATGAGCACCGAAATGGTCAGGGTGCGAACGCCTCCGCCCTACCCCGGGCCCCGGTGGCGGAAAACCGCCTTCCGCTCAGGAAGTTCGCCGACGATGAGATCAGGCCTTTGCCTGATTTTGCTTCCATAGGATCGATGCGGTGGATCGGTGCGGCGGGCCGGGTGCGCGCGGGTCGGGCTCACCTGGGTCCCCCGCCGCCGCGGTCACCCCTGCTGGTCCAGGGCGGCGAGCAACTGGTCGGCGCGACCGTCCGCCACGGCGAAGGCGAGGTGGTCGTGGTAGTCGCGGGTCTCGACGATCAGGCCGTCCCTGGCACGCAGCACCTGGATGTTGGCGGTGCGGAAGGTGCGGCCGGTGGCGGGGTAGAGGCCGACGTAGTCGAACTCGGCGATCACCACCTCGGGGTCGTCGGTCCCGTGGACGCGGATGTTCTCCGCGCGTAGGCGGATCCCGTCGGAGGCAGCGAGGGCGGCGAAGCGCTGCCGGAGTTCCTCCCGGCCCTGGACGCGGCGCGGGGGGACTGGCGCGAAGACGATCTCCACCACGGCGTCCTCGGCGTAGAGGGCGGGGACTTCGGTCCACTTGCCCGCCGAGATGAGGTCCAACAACTGCGCGTGGACCTCGCGGGGCGTGGCTGGTGCGGACATGGCTGACCTCCGGGATCGCGCCGCCTACAATCGGATAGGCGACTCCGGTTCCGACGATACGGATACGCCACTCCGTTTGTCCAGGCATGGCGAGGTCGCATGACGTCCGATCAGATCCCATCCGTCGAAGGCGCGAAGCCCCTGCGCGCAGACGCCCGGCGGAACCGCGCACGGCTGCTGGAGGTCGCCGAGGCGGTCTTCGCCGAGCGGGGCACCGGCGCGTCCACCGAGGAGATCGCCCGGGAGGCGAAGGTCGGCATCGCCACCGTGTTCCGGCACTTCCCGACGAAGGAAGCGTTGCTGGAGGCGGTGCTCGTCCGGCGGCTGGAGCGGCTGGGGGAGGAGGGGCGGCGCCTGGCGGTCGAGGCCGGGCCGGCGGACGCCCTCTTCGCGTTCTTCGACCTGGTGCTGGACCAGTCCCCGGTCAAGAACGCCTTCGCCGCGGCGCTGGCGGATGCCGGAGTCGACGTCAGGGCGGCGACGTCGGAGGCCGGTCGCGCCCTGCGCGAGGTGCTCACCGCACTCCTCGAAGACGCTCAGAGAGCCGGCGTGGTGCGGCCGGACCTGGAGCTGCCGGAGCTGACGGCGATCCTGGTCGGCACCTGCCGCATGCTGGAGCACCTGGACGGCCACCCGGAATCCGCGAAGCGCGCCCGCGCGGTCGTCCGCGACGGCCTGAAGGCGGGGGCCGGGGCCGGGGTCGGGGTGTGAGCGGAGTGGGAAGTCGGGCTCGCCGACTTCCCACTCCGGGGTGAGGGGAGCGTCGGTTGGTGGGAGGGGAACGCGGAAGGGTCCGGCATCCTGGTGGATGCCGGACCCT
>NZ_JBEXWT010000135.1:0-18670 GCF_040629945.1 Kitasatospora sp. NPDC005856
CAAGACGCTCGGCTGGAGCACTCCAGCCGAGCGTCTACGTGATCTACTCACCTCCTGAGAACCAGGCGGTGTTGCAACGACCACTGGAACCCAAGAACCCGGTCGGGGCCTTCGTGAAGGCGGAGGATACGAGATTCGAACTCGTGAGGGGTTGCCCCCAACACGCTTTCCAATTCTCCCGAATGGGGTCCGCCGGGGTTCGCGGGGGTCCTGACCTGCGGCGGAGCGAGTCCGAGGCCATTGGCTGAACCCCAGTGGACGGCAGTGAATGAGACCAGAACTGAGACCACGATCGCTGCTGTGGACCTCGGTCATCGCAGCTGATCGTGGGTGGCGATTCGTGGTCTTGGGCTCGCAGGTCGCTGGCCGCGTGTCTCGAGCAGACTGTGCTGCCGCGAGAGCGGCACGGCGCCGCCCTCTGATCCGGGCGGCAGGCAGGAGGTGTCGGCAAAGAAAAAAGGAGCAGTGGCCACGATGTGGCGAGTGCTCCTTTAAGTCTGCCTAGACAGTAGCACATCAGCACGGAACGCGCAGGAAGGCGATGCGTGGCCCCGCTAGAGTGCTGCCGTGAGCTCTCCAGCAGTTGACACGGCTGCCCAGCACGTCCTGGCACGTATGGTCGACTACTTTCAGGATGCGGGAACGCCATGGCCGCGGCGCCTATGGGATGTTGGCTCTGTCCTGGGCGCTGGAGGAGCTGTGGGAGGCCTGCCGCTGGCAGGCCCGCAACGTGCTGTCGTCCACGGCCTGTGACTGGCAGCGCAACGAGCTGAGCGCGTTGATCGGCCCAGACCGCGGGCTCGGAGAGAAGGATCTGCGCAAGGAGATCACCGAGCTGCTGAAGCGCTCGCTGGTGGACCCAAGCCCCGAGCACCGTCGTCTGAGGGTCATCATCGAATACGCCCGGGAGGGCTACCTGGAGCGGTGGGCCGACGCAGTCAAGGCTGGCTCGGTCAAGCCGGAGCGGCTGTCCCGCACCGTGGCCGCTCACCTGTTGGACCTCGGATATAGCAGCAGCTATCTGCTAGCCTGGGCTCGTCAGACCGCCCGATCCGCTCCGACGACGGTGGATGTCGTTCTCGCGGCCGCCGAGCTTGCGGCTCAGGGTCGGCGAGACTTCGAGGTGCTGATTGCCTTGGACAAGGTGCCCCGCCGCGACCTGGCCGAGCCACTGCCGAACTGGCGCAACAAGGGCGCGGTCGTTGCGTGGCTTCGGGAGAACGGACACGACACGACCGGCTTCCGGGCTGGCGGCGGGTTCGTCTACACGGTACCCGCCTGGGACGCCTACGGCGCGGCTGGCCAGGCTCGCCAACTGCTGGAGCGGATGACCGCACGGGCGGAGTTCCTGCGTAAGGACCGTGGAGGGGTTGCGCCCCTGCCATCCATTTGGGTTGCTGGCCACCGCGCCCCGGTGCCGCTCAGCCCTCCCGCCCGCGGGGCGGACGTGCTGTCTCTGGTCCACGAAGGCCACCTCTACAAGGTGGAAGGCCACCGGACCCGTATCGACGACGCCCTGGAGCTGGCGGCTGCGGTCAATCGTGGTGCGCTAACCCCGGCCGTCGCCGGCGGCTGGGCCGCCGTCGAGTCGTTGCTGTCACATCCGGACGACCCGAAGGGCGAGGAACGCTCCGGGAAGGCGGTCGCAGCCGACCGGCTGGCCGCCATCCTCGCCTGCTCCTGGCCCCGTGCCGAGCTCACCACTCTTGCCCACCGGCACGCCCCTGTTCAACCCGACGCCCTCTCCACAGCGGTTGCTGCAGCTGACACCAACCTGCGTTGCTGTCAGCTGATCGTGGAGGCGCTCGAGACTGGTGGCGCCGGTGCCCTCGCGCTGACCAAGAACACCAAACTGTCCGACCGTGCTGCTGCCGACCGCATGGCCGCCTTGATTGTCGCCCCCACGCAGCAGCTGCAGCAGGTCAACAAAGCTTTCCGGATTGCGTTGCGGCGGCTGTACCGGACGCGAAACATCATTCTGCATGGCGGCTCCATCGATGGAGTCGCACTGGAGGCGTCGCTGCGTACCGCCGCGCCCTTGATTGGCGCGGGCCTGGACCGTGTCGTTCACGCCTACTACACCGAGGGCCTTGAACCCCTTGACCTTGCCGCCCGCGCTGAGGTCGCCCTTCAACTCGTCAACGGCGAGACCGGCCTGAGTCTGGTGGAGCTACTGGAGCCTCGCCGCCGTTGACTGGCAGGTCCATTGCTGCCCGCTTGGAGTTCCTAGCCAAAGGAGATCCACTTCCAGCTCATGCCTCTATCTCAGGAGGAGTCCAATTGCTCTCGCCTTTCCTGAGATTCAGTCGAGAAGTGCTGACCTTCTCCAAGGGAAAGAGGGCTGCCTCGTCATTTCGCTCTGCCAAGTAGAAGTGCATGGTGTCGTCGAGCTTGCTCTGCTCGGAAACTGAGAGGTCGGCAAGGAGAGCCATTGCCACAGGCGAGAGCTCCCCAAGCGGGAACTTGGTGGTTGTCCTTCCCTTCGCCGTCCGAGTGAGAAATTCGCAAACGAGAGGGCGAGAACCCATGAGGGTGGCCACAGCGCTTTGCACGTGGGGTGCAGAGCCGAAGGCCGTAGACAGTCTCATGAGCTCTTCGTCATGGGAGACGTCATCTCTGGCTATGGTGGCATACGAAATAGTTCTGGTCGGTGTAGCCAGCTCAAGTTCACTAATAGGGACTCTGCGCGCGTCTGCTCGCCTCAACAGCTCCCTGAGGGAGATTCCGTTAGCCTCCTCAGATCCAACCTTAAGATCATCGACCTTTGCGGCGAAGTAGGCTGAACTCCTAGGCCCGCGAAGGCATAGCATCTCCCTGTCAAGAACCCATCGGAAGTCTTCGTCGGGTGCTTCGTCCAACTCTTGCTGGCGCTCCACGATCCTGCATACCCGGGCATGCAGAACGTCAAGATTGGAGTTCACCAAATACTGAAGGTTCTCCGTCATGCGGTCCATGCGCAACCGCGAGACGGATTCCAGGGCAAGTGGCCGGCCGATCCTCCGCCAGAACTCATAGTCCTCAATCGGAGGCAAGTTGAGTAGAAACTCCAATGCGGCACCGTCGAGATCTCCAGTAACGTCGCGCCCTCCAGGGAAGCTTGCAGGTGTTCCCCCAGATCCAACCCAAACGGCACTAAGGAAATGCAGGAGCCGTGATGTGCGGCGGATGTCGAAATGGCCGGAGATTTGGGCTACGGCCGCGCCGGTTGCCTGCGCGTCAAGATGCTTGGCGCCCGTAAACCCGCTTGAGACACTGTGGGCCATCTCTTGCGCTTCGGGCCCCGTGAGGATTCCCCGACCTCCCTGGAGAACGGCACTTGAAGCCAGTCCTACTACCGGATCGCTCTGGCGGCTGCGGATTAGTACTTCGATTCCGTCTGCATCGGCCACAAGTGTGTCGTCCTGCTTTTCCCTTTCGTGTGGCTTCCTGGCCATCAGGGTGCCTGACTCAATGCGATCGAGAGCAAATACGATCGGGTGATGCCTCCTGACCGCATCCACGTCGTCACGCAGGACTTCTGGCCGAGTGTCAGACTTCAAGAAGACGAATCGCTCGCTTTCTCCCGGCCAAGAGATCACCAGGTCTGGTGCGAAGCTGTGGTTGAAGAAATCCGTCTTCTTTACGGTAGCGCGGGAGTCGGTCTGAGACAGCTCCTCGGCCACGACGTTCTTGATGCGACTTACGGCTTCCCTGGGATCTGGAGCCTCAAATGCAGCATCGAGTGCACTGGAAAAATCGGATGCAATCACCGTATGCCCTCCAGTACGTCGTGCCTTTGGATTAGAGATCGATGTTCGCGGGTAATTACGAGCTGCTCTTGCTTGTCGGAAAGTACGATCATCCAAAGTCGCTCGGCGGTCAGCCTCACGACGTCGTTGTCGATGAGAGACTCTACTTCCCCGGGTGGCACTTCGCCAAAAATGTCTGGAGCATGCCGAAGAATAGCCTTTCTGAGCCATTCCTCGGTCAGTAGCTTGTCCCAATCGGTCACATTAAAAGGGCACCATGTTATCCACATGAAATGGTCTGCGGCGGTCTCTTGCTGACTCAGAATGACATAGCACTTTGCCAGATAGGCGAGATAGTGGGTTCCCTGATCGCTGGCTGATGCGTATTTCTTGCATTCTGCCATAAAGATATCATTGTCGAATTCTCCGCCGCAGAGCAATCCGCCCAGATCTAGAGAGAAAGGGGTCTGCTTTCCTGTCGGCCACTTGAAGGTCATGCGCCGACTCCACTTGGGGTCGGTGTTGGTCCATGACGCCTTGACGCGAGTCGTGGCTTCAAGCCACTCCTTCGCGCGTCTGGCACCGTCGGCGCCAACCTCGTGCAGCTCTTCTCCGGGCATGAGGTGACCTTACGACGATCAACTCTCGTAGGACAGGGGTTGATTACACTTTACGTTGAGATTTCTGGCGACGCTTGGCGGGCACCGCTAAGCACTCCAATACGTCGCGCCTGGGTAGGCTCGCGTCGGGCGTCCGACTCGGCGCCCGTGGTGCGGCTCGGTGGTGGGCACGTTGCTCGTCAGCAGGCGGGGGATGGCGATTCTGCTACTGCTCGTAGGCCCATGCCCGCCCGGTCTGCCTGTAGTGCTCGACAGGAATGGGGTAGACACCTGCAGCCATGCGCGTGGTGTAGAGCAGGCCATCCAGATGGTCGATCTCGTGGCTGATCAGACGGGCGAGTCCGCGTTCGTAGGTAGTGGTCGCCAGCTGACCGTCCAGGGTGGTGGTCTCCACGGTGATCCGCAGGGGTCGGGGGACCAAGCCACGAACGTCGAAGAAGGAGAGGCAGCCTTCGAACTGCTCGTCTGCCTCGTCCGACTGGTCGGTGATGCGGGGGTTCAGTAGGACGATGGCCGGCGCTCCGGGTTCGGTGGGCTGGACGATGGCTGTGGCCCGGCTGATGCCGATCTGGGGTGCCGCGATGCCCATGCCCTTGGCGAAGGGGTGGACCTGGCCGATCCGCTCCATGGCGGTGAACAGCTTCTCGATGACCTGCTCGGCGGCCTCGCGCTCGGCCGGCAGATCGAAGGGGCGCGCGGGCTCGGCGAGGATAGGGGCGCCTTCCTGGACGACGCCGAGGTCACGCATCTGTTCGCTGGGCCGCACCTGGATCACCTGAACTCCCCTTGAGTCGTGTCGCGTTCGGGTCGGGCTCGGAATCGCCATTCCAGACGGTACCGGGCATGGAGTGCTGGTGTGGACGTGCTCCAGGAGAAGAGGCGCGTCCCGTCCT
Organism: Kitasatospora sp. NPDC005856; assembly: GCF_040629945.1. Taxonomy (NCBI): domain Bacteria; kingdom Bacillati; phylum Actinomycetota; class Actinomycetes; order Kitasatosporales; family Streptomycetaceae; genus Kitasatospora; species Kitasatospora sp. NPDC005856. The sequence goes on from NZ_JBEXWT010000135.1 coordinate 5,242, forward strand.
CCTCACGCCTGATCAGGGCGGTTCGTAGCGGTGCCGCTTCAGCGGTCATGGACGTCTCGGTACCCCAGACCGCCGGGTCAAGCTCGGCGGGGAAGGCGAGTTCGACTTCCAGGTGCTCGGTGGGCAGGCGGACCGCGCGCTGGAACCAGCGGCCCCACTTCTCCTCGCCGACCGAGTAGGCGTACTCGATCCAGACCTCCTCGCCCGGGTAGAGCGGGAAGCGGCCCTGCTCGTTCTCGAACAGCAGCCACACCTCCTTGAACGCGTCACGGTCGTGCTTGGTCTGCCAGTTCATCGCCTCCCCGCGGCATGTCGCGGTCAGTGCAAGCTCGCCCCAGGTCAGCGGGTGTTCGCGGTAGTGGGCGTTGGAGCGCTCGGGCTCACCGGGGTAGCGGTCGACGCTGATGCGGATCAAGTAACGGGTGATCGGCTCGTTGCCGGTGTTCCGCAACAGCCGGCGCATCGTCAGACGGTACTGGGAGCCGTCGAAGTCCAGGCGCGCGCCGTCGTGCGCCACGATGATCGCTGAGCCCGTCGCGTACGGCTGTTCGGGGCGGCGCGGGGCTGGTGGAGCCGCAGCCGGGGCTGCTCGGTTCTTGGCGGCCTCGTAGTCCAGCCAGCGCTTCCAGATGGCCTTGCCCGCGTTGAGGGTCTCCTCCGAACGGCGCGCGAAGTCTTCGGTGGGCTTGTGCCGGCCGGATTCCACGTGGCTCACGTACGACGGGTCGAAGCCCATCTTGAGGGCGAGCCCCCGCTTGGACAGGCCGCGCACTTCGCGCCAGTACGAGACCTCCGCTGCGAACGCTTCGGCGGCTTGCTCAACGGTCGGGCTGTCGTCGAGCTCGTCCATCAAGGCCCCCGCCCTGGCTGCTGGATGAGATGAATGAACCGTGAGTGATCTCGATTCATCATTCTGTCACGGTCCTGGTCGCCGGTTTCCTTCTTTTGCCAGCCCGGGTCGACACCCGGGTCGAGAGAGGGAGGGCCCAAGCGATGCGCCTGCTGTACCTGCTCAACGTCTCCAACTCCAGCCAGCTGACTGCCGACTCCGGCTACACCTTCGCCGACATGCTCACCCCGGCCCTGGCCGACGCCGGGGTCGAGGTCACCGTGGCCGCTCCCGTCCCGGCCGGCGGCGACCGCGTGCAGTTCGTGCGGACCGCCTCGCCAGCCACCAAGTACCGGGCCCGCTTCAACCCGGGCGTGGGCGCCCTGGTGCGGCTGTTCCGCCGCCAGCAGCCCGAAGTGGTCGTGGCCAACCAGATCGAGGCCGCCCCCGCGATCCGAGCCGCGCTTCTGGAGGCCGGGGTGGACGCGCGGATCGTCGGCTACTGCCACTATCTGCCGTTCTCCTTCACCGAGACCGGCCAGCTGGAGTTGGACCCGGCGATGGACGACGGCGGGCTGGGCCGCAGCGTCCTGCTGGCCTTCGCCGCCGGCCTCGCGGCCTGCGACCGTGTCCTGGTCCACTCCGGCACCGCCGCCTCGTGGACCGCCGCTGCCGCCGCCCGCACCGGCGTCGAGCTCACCGAGAAGTTGCACGTGGTCCCCGCCCCCAGGGACGTGCGCCTGGTCCGCGACCTTGCCGAGATCACCCCGCCGGAGGGCCGGGCGGTCGGCATCTACAACCACCGCCTGTACGCCCACTACGGCACCGCCCGCTTCACTCAGCTCGCCCGTCACCTCGTCGCCGAGGCCCCGGTGCGGCTGACCGTGATGGACCTGTTCGGCACCCGCAGCGCCGAGCGGATCCGCCTGGATCCCAGCCCCGAGCGGAACTTGGAGGAGCTGGCGGCCGTGGACGGCGTCGCCATCGCCTCCGACCGCGGCGACCGCGTCCGCTACCGCAACCTGCTGGCCGGCGCTCACTTCGGCATCGCGCCGTTCCGGCCCGGCTGCCCCTGGTCCATGTCGGTCATCGACTGCCAGGCGATGGGCTTGCCGGTGATCGGCCCGCGCATCGGCTGGCTGGCCGAGCACCTCGACCCGGAGCTGGTGTTCGACACCGACGATCAGGCCGTCCGGATCGCCGAACGCCTCGCCACCGACCCCGAGTTCTACCTGGTGCACGCCAAGCGCGCGCACGCCTCCACCACGGACCTGACGCCCGCTGCGGTGGCCGCCCGCTACCTGGAGGCGATCAAGTGACCGGCTTCGACGTGGTCCTGCTCTCCTACGACGAGCCGCTGGCCGATTCCCTGCACACCCGCCTGGCCCGTGTGCTGGGCGGAACCGTCAAGCGTCTGCACGGGGTGCGCGGGATGCGCCGCGCCTACCGGCTCACGGCCGAACTCGTCGACACCGACCAGTTCTTTCTCGCCGATGGCGACTTCGCCATCGACCCCGCCTTCCCCGCCAGCGCGGTGGAGCCGCTGGCAGCGGGCGTGTCGATGCGGGTCTGGCGGGCCGTCAACCCGGTCAACGGGCTCACCTACGGGTACGGCGGCCTCAAGCTGATCCGCACCAGCGCACTGCAGGAGATGGGCCGGGCCGTCGACGTGCTGGCCGCGCTGCCCGGCCAGGTCGAGTTCAGCCCGCACACAGCCGGGACCACCCTGTTCAACCAGACCCCGTTCCACGCCTGGAAGGCGGGCTTCCGGGAGTGCGCGATGCTCGCGCGCGGCAGCGAGTACGGCATGACCGACGCCTCCGCCCAGGAACGCATCGACGCCTGGACGGCCAGCAAGGACGGCGACTTCGCCGACTACGCGGCAGCCGGGTCCCGCGACGGACTCGAGTTCGCCCGCACGGCGGCCCGCGACCCCAAGCGCTTCGAGGCGCTCAACGATCCGCCCTGGCTGCACCGGCACTTCATCACGCTGCACGGCGAGCAGGCGGTCGCCGGATGAGCACCCGCTGCGGGCCGCTGGTCCTGATCGAGCCGCAGGCGCACCTCGGCGGCGGGCACCACCAGCGCACGCTGACGGCGCTCGCCGCCGCCCGCCCGGGTGCCGTGGTCATCACCCCGCAGGGGATCGCAGACGGGCCCGGTCCGCTGCTGCGGGCCGGCTCCTGCATTGCTGCCGGACCGGTGGGTCCGGCAGCGAAGGCCCTGCTGGCCGCAGCCCGCGCGGCGGAACGCGTTTCAACCGCTGGCAAGCGGGCCTTCCGCTCACGGCGCTGGCCGTTGCCGCTCCGCCGGCTGCCGCACCAGGTCACTCTTATCGCCCGGTGCCTGACCGAAGCCGGATGCCTGCGTACCGCCCGCCGCCTCGCCCCTCGGCCGGCGGCCGTGGTGATCCTCAGCGCGAGCGAAGCCCTGCACGGCATGACCGCCCTGCTCGGCGGTACCCCGCACCTTCGGTTCATCCACGAGCTGGTCACCACCGAAGACTCGCCGGTCCGGCTGCTGGGTCGGCTCGCCCGGCGGAGCGAGAAGCACGTGGTCGCCCTCTATCCGACCACCGCCGTCCGCGACCGGCTCTCCACGGCCTTCCCCCACCTCCCAGGGCGGGTGCGGGCGTTCGCGGTCGACGACGGTCGGCCCCTCACCGCCGCCGAGCGCGACGGTGCCCGCGCCGCCTTCACCATCCCCGCCTCGGCGACGGCGGTCTGCCTGGTCGGCGGCTGGTGGCCCTACAAGGACATCGCCACCGTCGATGCGGCCCTGGTCTGCCTCACCAAGCTGCTACACGTCCTGGTCTGCGGCACGCCGCTGGACGACGTGGTACTCGAACGCTGGCACCGCCTGCCCCATGTCCGGGTCCACACCGTGCCCGGCCCGGTCAGCGAAGACGTCCTCCGGCTCGTCTACGCTGCCGCCGATACCGCCCTGGTGGCACGGCGTCCCGGGACCGGCAAGGAGTCCGGGCTGGTCATGGACGCTGCCCGGCTCGGCGTCCCCCTGGTCGTCTCCGACCACGACCCGGACCTGACCGAGCGGCTGGCCGGACAGCCCTGGGCCCAGCTCTTCCCGGCCGGCGACCCGGGCGCCCTCGCCAAGACCCTGGACCAGCTGGCGGGCGGGCCGCCCGCCCGGCCGGGGACGCGGGCCTCTGCGGTGCTGGACATGCTCCCGGCCTCCGAGCAGGCCGCCTACCTCACCGAGACGTACACCGACCTGGTCAAGGAGTACCGATGACGCTCGCCTCCCCCACCCTGGTCGCCGTGATCGGCCCGGTCGAACCGGCCCTGCTGACCGCCTGGGCCGCCCACTACCGCGCGCTCGGCGTCGAGCGCTTCCGCCTCGCCTTCCACTTCGCCGAGCACGTCCCCGACGCCTGGCGCCGCCAGCTACTGGACACCGCCCAGAGCCTCGGCCTCCCCACCGGCCAGGTCAGCACCGGAGCGTGGCACGAGCACACCAACACCGAACTGCGCGACTCGCTGCGGGAGCAGGCCGGCCCCGGCTGGCACCTGCTCGCCGACTCCGACGAGTTCCACACTTATCCGGCCCCCCTCAGCGAGGTCACCGAGGCAGCCGAAGAGAACGGCTGGGCGGTGGTGCGCGGCTTGATGCTCGACCGCGTGGCCGCTGACGGCCGACTCGCCCTCTGGCGCCCCGAGACCGGACTCGACCGCGCCTTCCCGCTCGGCGGCCACCTCACCCACCGCCTCCTCCAGGGTGACCCTCGCAAGATCGTCCTCGCGCTCTCGGACGTCGCCGTGGCCTCGGGCAACCACCGCGCGCCCGGCCGCAGGCCCGATCCGCTCACGCTCGCATGCGTCCACCACTTCAAGTGGCGCGCCGGCGTCCTGGACGACCTACGGCGCAGGGTCGACCGCTTCAGCTCCGGCGCCTGGACCGAGCACACCCCGGCAGTCCGGACCGAGGCCACCCGCCTGCTGCAGCACATCGACCGCCACCACGGCCGCATCGACGTCTCCGACCCCCGCCTGGCCTTCCGCCACGTCACGCTCGACCGCCTGCCCGACGACTGGGCCGCCGAAGCCGCCCGGATCCACGCCGCCTGGCGCCCGCCCCGTCAGAGCCAGCCCGGCTCCACGATCTCCTCGCCCTCGCCCTGAGGTGCCTCGAACCGCGCGAAGAAATCGTCCAGAGCCTCAGGGGTCACGATCAGCGCGTTCGCGTCCCCCCGCCGGTTGCGCTCGGCCAGCCTGCGCAGCAGCTCGTCCCGATCGACGGGGAAGTACAGCAGCCGCCACCGGCCGCCGGCCGACTCCACCAGCTCCTTCATCTCGTCGCGGTCCTTGCGCAGCCACAGCCCGTGGTCCCACACCACGTCCCGGCCCTCGGAGACCAGCTCGACCAGCCGGGAGTGCAGCTCGGCGACGACCGGGGCCTCCTTCTCGAAGTAGGTGTTCTCCGGGTAGTCGACGCCGTACCGACCGTGCCGCTCGTGGACGACCTCGTCCACCGACAACCGCACCGCACCCTGCGGCTCCAGCTTCCGCTGGGCGTAGGTCGTCTTCCCCGAACCGGTGAGCCCCACCAGCAGGAACACCACCGGACCACTCTCGGTCACCGACAACTCCCCTCACCGCCACCAGCGTTCACCGGCAAGTCTGCCACCAAGGCCAGCACCGGGAACGGCGTTCCGCACCCTCCGCCACCTGAAGGAGTACACGCGTGCCCGCCTCCGCCCTCGCCCGTCTGCTGCGGGCCTACGTCCGCCACGCGCCCGGAACTGTCAGCAAAGCCCAGCTCGTCGACCGATTCCTCGACGACCACCTGCGAACCCGTCCCCTCCACGCCACTGCCCGGTTGCGCTCGGGTGACGTGGTCACCGTCACCACCAGTGACGTCCTCCAGCGCTACCAGTACCTCTTCGGCGAGTGGGAGCCGAACCTGAGCGCCTTCCTGCGCGACCGCCTGCGGCCCGGGGACACCTTCGTCGATGTCGGGGCCCACCGTGGCGCGTTCAGCCTCCTGGCCTCCCACGCAGTCGGACCGACCGGCCGCGTCATCGCCATCGAGCCCACCCCGCAGTTCCACGACGACCTCACCATCGCGGCCACCACCAACCACCGTGCCAACATCCGCACCGTCCGCGCCGCCGCTTCCGACACCACCGGCACGCTGACTCTCTACCTGGAGAACCCGGCCAACCTCGGCCACACCACCGCCGTCCGGCCCCGCCACGTCCACACGACCTTCCACGTGCCGACCGCGCAGCTCGCCGAACTGCTCAGTCAGGCCGAACTCTCCACCGCCCGGGTCATCAAGATCGACGTCGAGGGCGCCGAGGCGGCGGCGATCAGGGGACTGCTGCCCGCGCTCCCGCACCTGCGCGAGGACGTCGAGCTGGTCGTGGAAGTCACCCCCAAGCTCCTGGCCAAGCAGGGCGAGAGCGCCGCCGGCATCATCGACGCCCTGCGCGAGCACGGCTTCCACCCATACACACTCACCAACGACTACGACCCGGCCACCTACCCCCAGGCCATGCGCCGACCGCAGCCGCCCGTCCGGTGCACCGAGACCCCGGAGCAGATGACTGACCTGGTCTTCTCCCACACCGATGCCGACCGCCTCACGCTCGGGCGCTGAGTAGGACCCACACATCCCAGCGGCGGGGTCAGTCTGCCCGCCTGGCCGCTGACACGCCTGGCACCCTGAAAGGAGTGGGCACTATGACGAACAGCAGCGTGATGAACAGCCGAAACTCGGTCTGCGTGATCGTCCATGACCAGGACACCGACGCGATCGCCGCCGTGTACTACGCCGCCCGAAACTGGTCCCCGCAGCCGGCCTGGACCGTCCCGGGCGGCAAGGCCGAGCCCGGCGAAGCCCTCGACGAGGCCGCCGCTCGCGAACTCAAGGAGGAGACCGGTCTGCTCGTCGATCCGGCAGATCTCGTACTCGTCCACGTGATCCACGTCGAACAGGGCTGGGACCAGGCAGGGCAGTTCGTCCTCTTCGTCTTCGCTACCAACACGTGGACCGGCGAACTGACCAACACCGAGCCGGACAAGCACCTGGCTGCTCAGTGGGTCACCGCGGACCGCCTCCCCGAGCCCGCGTTCCCGACCTCCGCGCAGGCCCTGGCCGCGTACCAGGAGGGAGGCCCCTTCTTCTCCCGCTACGGATGGCAGGCCAACACCCCGTGAGGGCCTGGCGTACCGCAGCCGGTTACGTCGCTCGCAGGGTCTGTACGGTCTTCGACTCTGTCCCGTAATCGGTGGTAACGAAGGGTGACAGTCGTCGTTGACATAGTGTGCGCGATGTCAACGAGCTTGTGAGCGTGGTGTTTTCGGGGCTGTCGGCCCTCGCCGTCGAGGGTGTGACGGACGAGGGCGACGTCATCCGGGTGGCGGCGCGGACCCGGGACGATCCGGTGCCGTGCCCGGTGTGCGGGCAGCCGACAGGGCGGGTGCATGGCTTCCACGGGCGGGTGGTCGCGGACCTGCCGGTGGACGGGCGGCGGGTCCTGGTGTCGGTGCGGGTCCGGCGCCTGGTGTGCCCGGTGCTCGGCTGTCCGCGGCAGACGTTCCGAGAGCGGGTTCCCGGCGTCGTGGAGCGCTACCAGCGCCGCACCAACCGCTTGGCCGACCAACTCAGTTCTGTGGTCAAGGAGTTATCGGGCCGGGCGGGCGCCCGCCTCTCACGCGTGTTGGCCTGCTGGATCTCTCGCTCGACCGCCCTGCGCATGCTCATGCGCAGGGCGGTACCGCCGCTGCATGTCCCGCGCGTGCTCGGCATCGACGACTTCGCCCTCAGGCGCCGGCACCGCTATGCCACCGTGATCATCGACGCCGAGACGGGCGAGCGGATCGACGTGCTGCCCGACCGCACCGCCCAGACCCTGGTCGCGTGGCTGCGCGAGCACCCCGGGGCCCGATACGTCTGCCGGGACGGCTCCGGCTCCTACGGCGAGGCCATCCGCCAAGCCCTGCCCGAAGCGGTGCAGGTCAGCGACAGGTGGCATCTCTGGTCGAACCTGTGTGGCAAGGTCCTGGCCGAGGTCCGCTCCCACGCCGCCTGCTGGGCCACCGCCGTGAACCCCGCCAGACCCGGGGGCGTACGCGAGCAGACCACCCGCGAGCGCTGGCAGCGGGTCCACAATCTGCTCGACCAGGGCGTCGGCCTGCTCGAATGCGCCCGCCGCCTCGACGTCGCCCTGAACACCGTCAAGCGGTACGCCCGCATGAAGGAGCCCACCGGCGACCCCGCGCGCCCCGTTACAAGCCCACGCTCGTCGACCCCTACCGCGACCACCTGCGCACCCGCCGCGAGGAGGACCCGGCCGTACCCGTCCTCCAACTCTTCCGGGAGATCAACGAGCTGGGATACATCGGCAGCCTCAACCTGCTCTACCGCTACATCACCCAGGGGCGCGCCGAGGGCGACAGGCCGGTCACCATCCCGCAGCGCTTCGCCCGCCTCCTGCTCACCCGCCCCGGGAACCGGCGCGACAAGGACACCGCACTCCTGCGGGAGCTGACCCAAGCCTGCCCCGAGATGACCGAACTCGCCCGCCTCACCGACGAGTTCGCCCAGCTACTGAAACCCGCGGAGGGAAACGACGCCAAGCTCACCGACTGGATCACCACGGTCCGCGCCGCCGACCTGCCCCACCTGCACTCCTTCGTCAACGGCCTGGAACTCGACCGCGCCGCCGTCGACGCCGGACTCACCCTCCCATACCACAACGGCCGCACCGAGGGCGTCAACACGCGAACCAAGCGGATCATGAGGCAGATGCACGGCCGAGCCGGGTTCCCCCTGCTCCGCCGCCGCATCCTCCTCCACTGATCACTACACAGCGCTACCACCGATTACGGGACAGAGCCGTTGGCTGGACAGACCCGCGGCTCCTGCGAGAGGCCGGCATCCGCGACGGCCGCCTCCACGACGCCCGCCACACCGCTTCGACCGTTCTCCTCCTGCTCGGAGTGCCGGAGCGGATCGTGATGGCGATCATGGGATGGTCGTCGACCTCGATGGCCCAGCGCTACCAGCACGTCACCGAACCGATGCTGAACGACGTCGGAAAGAAGATCGGTGGATTGCTCTGGGGTGGTGAGGAAACGGCCAGCTCGGAGACGGGCAACTGACGCCAGACGTGACGGTGAGGGCGGCTCTCGACACGAGGGCCGCCCTCAATGGGGGGTCTATGTAGGCCGATCGACTATTGAGGCGGTCCCTCGCCGCTCCACGTGGCATGGGCATTGGCGGAAACCTGGGCGAGCACTGCGCGGAGTTGCTCTCGCGTGCGCCCAAGAGTCTTGATGGCATGGCAGTTAGGGCACAGAGCCACCATCAGTGACGGATGGTCCCGACCGCCAGAGGCGATCTCATCCACGTGGTCGACCTGGAGAAGGGGCTCCCCTGAATCCGTCACGTCTTGCGGCTGACCGAGGCACGCCGGGTTCTCACACCGTCCCTCGCAGCGCAAGATCACCGCTGTGCGGGCTGCAGCGATCCGCACAGGCCGTGCGCTGCCACTGGTACGGCGACCACGGGTTGACGCCTCCCTGCGTTCGACGGAGGAGACGAGTCTTCGGTACTCCTCGCGGTTCGCGTCAACGTGAAGTTCTTCGGCCCTGCCCGGTTGGCCCGCCCTGGACGCACCCTCACATCGAACATGGCGTAGGCGGCCTGGCGGCAGCCCGCCCTTGTCGCAGACCGGGCAGGTGCCCGTAGGCAATACCGGCGGCGGGGGCTGGGCTGCCCCGGTCCGGGTCGCTTCTGCTCGCTCGCTGAGGGTTGGCGCTGACCGCACCGGGAAGATGGGCGTCGGCGGTTCCGGGCGGGTGGCCTTCGTGAGGGGGATTGGGAAGTTGATCTTCGGTGGCTGGGTTGCCGTGGCCGGGTCGCTTCCCTTGCGTTTGCGCCTGCGAGGTGATGCCTGGGTTTGGTGCGGCACGGCAGGGTGCCCAGGCTGTTCCAGCGCCCGTATCTCTCGGTCAATCTCGGCGACGCGCCTGCGCAGGTCCGCGATGAACGATGGCGGGCCCAACTGGGCGTTGTAGCCGACACGCTTAATCAGGCTGTCGCGCTGCTTCCGAAGGCGTGCGAGCCGCTTCTCGTTCAACTTGCGCGCTCCGTGAGGGGGTGGGGATCGGAGTCAGCAGCGGCCCAGTCCTCGCACAGGGATGCCGACCTGGTTCCTCTGCTTGGAGCTGCTCTCGGGAACGATCCATACCTTACAAAGATTGATTGCCAATCAAGTTGGTGTCTGCGCAATGCAGGCGGCCAAGAGACGTGGAGGCCGAGGGCTTCGCCTGGGTGCACATATGCGGATGCGCTGGCCGTCCCTGATCCGGTAGTCCTGTTGGCGTGACCGCACACAACATCGTGGACCTGGATGACCCCAACACCTGGCCGGCATCCCTCGCTGACCGCATCGATGAACTCGCTGACGAGGTGCCTGCGCACCTGGACACTGCACGCGACCTAAACAACCAGGTTGGCCACCTCGCCGAGTACGACAGCGAGATCCGTACCCTGCTCGCTGGGCGCCTGCTGCGTACTTACCACGTGACCCGGCTCCTGGACCATGAGATCGACCATGTCCGTACGCGCGGCCTACTGGCCGTAACGGAGGGCAGGCTCGCTGAGCGAGCTGACAGGGCGCTCAAGGCCGGGGTCATCACCGAGGCCGAGCGCGCAGCCCTGCGCGCGTCCACTGCGCTCACCCATGAAAAGCCGTTCATCGCGCAGCTGCGGCTCGGCAAGGTGTGTGTAATCAGCTCCAGACAACCCCTTGCGGACTCCTGGCCGGTCAGCTTCCTGACGTACTGGGGCGGGGAAGTCCAGCAGTTCGGGCCCGCGTGGGAGAGCGTCGACTATGACCACGTGCGTCGCCTGGGTCGCCCGTCCGTAGTCGTCGCGGCTATCGACGTGACCTGCCCGGCGGCTTGCGTGCCTGGCCGCGAACTACTCTTCGACTTCATCGGCACCCGCCTGGGCTTGGATGGAAACGGCGTTACCTTCCACTACACAGCCGACATCCCAGGCGAGCAGATCGTGGACATCTGGCGCCCCGGCCATCCTGAGTACGACCAGCACCTTCATTTTCCTCAGGCGTAGCAGGCCCAGCGGCGGGTTTCATCGCGCAGTGCTTGGCAGTCCCGAAGTCCAGAAGCGCAACTGAGACCAAAACTGAGACCAGGAGACGACGAGGGCCCCGACCGCTGAGCGTTCGGGGCCCTCGTTTGCCCTGGCGGGCGGAGGCGGAGGATACGAGATTCGAACTCGTGAGGGATTGCTCCCAACACGCTTTCCAAGCGTGCGCCCTAGGCCTCTAGGCGAATCCTCCGAGAGAGAGCTTAGTACATGTTCTGGGGTGGTCGCGACCACCTGTCCCGAAGGTCGGGGGTGGGGGTGGCCTGTGGATCGTCGGGGCCGGGATCCGGTAGTGTGGGGGTCAGCCCCTCGTGTGGCGTCATCTCTCTGAACCCCCCCAGGGCCGGAAGGCAGCAAGGGTAGGAGGGCTCTGGCGGGTGCACGGGGGGTCTTTGCGTTCCCGGGGCCCGGGTGAGGGGTGAGGGGCGACGCGTTTGTCCGCCCGTCCCGATATCGTCGGGGGTGTGTCCCTAGCCCTGTACCGCCGCTACCGCCCCGAGACCTTCGCGGAGGTCATCGGGCAGGAGCACGTGACCGCCCCGCTCCAGCAGGCCCTGCGCAACAACAGGGTCAACCACGCGTACCTGTTCAGCGGGCCGCGCGGCTGTGGCAAGACGACGAGCGCGCGCATCCTGGCCCGTTGCCTCAACTGTGAGCAGGGTCCGACGCCCACGCCCTGCGGGGAGTGCCAGTCCTGCCGTGACCTCGCGACCGGCGGGCCCGGGTCGATCGACGTGATCGAGATCGACGCCGCCTCGCACGGTGGTGTGGACGACGCGCGCGAGCTGCGCGAGCGGGCGTTCTTCGCGCCGGTGCACAGCCGGTACAAGATCTTCATCCTGGACGAGGCGCACATGGTGACCTCGGCCGGTTTCAACGCGCTGCTCAAGGTGGTCGAGGAGCCGCCGGAGCACCTCAAGTTCATCTTCGCGACCACCGAGCCGGAGAAGGTGATCGGGACGATCCGGTCCCGGACGCACCACTATCCGTTCCGGCTGGTCCCGCCCGGCACGCTGCGCGACTACCTGGCGGAGGTGTGCGGCCGGGAGGGGATCCAGGTCGAGGACACCGTGTTCCCGCTGGTGGTGCGGGCGGGCGCCGGGTCCGTGCGTGACTCGATGTCGGTCATGGACCAGCTGCTGGCCGGGGCCGGCGAGGGCGGCGTGACGTACCAGATGGCCACGGCGCTGCTCGGGTACACCGACTCCGCGCTGTTGGACGAGGTGGTGGACGCCTTCGCCGCGCACGACGGGGCGACGGTGTTCCAGGTGGTCGACCGGGTGGTCGAGGGCGGGCACGACCCGCGCCGCTTCGTCACCGACCTGCTGGAGCGGCTGCGCGACCTGGTGATCCTGGCCACCGTGCCGGACGCGGGCGAGAAGGGGCTGATCGACGCCCCGGCCGACCGGGTCGCGCTGATGCAGGCGCAGGCGGACGCGTTCGGCGCGGCCGAGCTGAGCCGGGCCGCCGACATCGTCAACACCGGGCTGACCGAGATGCGCGGCAACGCGGCGCCCCGGCTGCAGCTGGAGCTGATCTGCGCCCGGGTGATGCTTCCGGGCGCGTACAGCGACGAGCTGTCGTTGCAGGCACGGCTGGACAAGCTGGAGCGGCGGGCGGCGGCCGGCGGGTTCGCCGCGCCGATGGCGGCCCCGCCGGTGGGCATGCCGATGGCGGCCCCACCGGCCCCGGCCGCGGTGGCCCCTGCTGCTCCGGCGGCTCCGATGGTGGTCGCGCCGGTGGCCGAGGCGCCTGCGGCGCCCGCGCCGATGCCGGCCGCGCAGCCCGTGCAGGCTCCGCCGCCCGCCGCCGCCCCCGCCGGGCCGGCGCCGGGTGCCTGGCCGATCCCCCGTAGCTTCCCGCCCGCCGGTGGCGCCTCCGCCGGGGCTCCCGCGGCGCCCCCCGCGGCGCAGCCGCAGGCGGTTCCGGCCCCCGTCCAGGCGGCTCCTGCTCCCGTGCCCGCGCCGGCCCCCGCCCCGGCGGCGGTTCCCGGCGGGCAGCCGTCGGCGGCCGCGCAGCAAGGCGCCGGGCAGGTCCGGCAGCTGTGGCCGCAGATCCTGGAGGCGGTGAAGAACCGCCGCCGCTTCACCTGGATCCTGCTCAGCCAGAACGGCCAGGTGGCCGGGTTCGACGGCAGCGTGCTCCAGGTGTCCTTCATCAACGCCGGCGCCCGGGACAGCTTCGTCGGCAGCAACAGCGACGACGTGCTGCGCGCCGCGCTGGCCGACTCGCTGGGCGTGGACTGGCGGATCGAGTGCATCGTCGACCCGTCCGGCGGTGTCGGCGGCCCGGGTGGCGGTGCGCCGGGCGGCGGTGTCCAGGGCGGCGGAGCCCAGGGTGGCGGGGGCTGGGGAGCCCCGGCGCGCCCGGCGGCCGCCGCGCCCTCGATGCCCGCGCACGCCCCCGCCACGGCGCCAGTGAAGTCGACGTCTCTCAAGGCCGCGCCGGCGCCCGTCCAGG
>NZ_JBEXWT010000136.1:0-17481 GCF_040629945.1 Kitasatospora sp. NPDC005856
CCGGGCCGCAGGTCAGGCCGGAGGCGGCGTTGCGGATGGCCCCGCCGGTGCCCAGCGGCTCCCGCTCGGTCAGGTAGACGAGCTCGATGCCGTACGGGGTGCCGTCCTGGAAGTGGTCCTCGAACACCTCGGCCAGGTACGACGTGGCCAGCACGACGCGGGTGACGCCGGCGGCGGCCGCGCGGGCCAACTGGTGCGCGATGAACGGGACGCCTGCCACCGGCAGCATCGGCTTGGGGGTGTGGGTGGTCAGCGGACGCAGTCGCGTGCCCTTACCACCGACCAGCATGATCGCCTCGGTCATGGTCTGCGCTGTTCCCCTTGTGTCTCTGCGGCCCGGCCCCGGCGGGCCGACACCTCGTGGTCGGTCTGGACCCGGCCGTCCGGCCGGCGCGGGTCGCCACCCGCCCGGGGCTTCCGTCCGGAACGGGTCGACCGGCACGAAGCCGGTCCGGGCCTACTGTATTTGCTTCCGACCGAATGCCCGTCCGGCGCCTGTGCGATTGCCGTCACTCCCCGTACGCCCGCCGTACCGACGCAGGCCGCCCGGGCCAACCGAAAGCCCGGCCCGGCGGGCGCGTTCGCGGCGTCCACCGGGCCGGGCAGTTGTAGCAGAACTGTCGAACAGCGGGCTCTGCGGCGGTCGTTAGGCGTCGACCGTCTCGGGCTGCTCCTCGTTCTCGGCCGGCGGGAGGGCCTTCACCGAGTCGAGCAGCAGCTGGGCCACGTCGACCACCTTCAGGTGCTCCTTGGCCGCGCCCTCGTTCTTCTTGCCGTTGACCGAGTCGGAGAGCATCACCAGGCAGAACGGGCAGGCGGTGGAGACGATGTCCGGGTTGAGCGACAGCGCCTCGTCCACGCGCTCGGTGTTGATCCGCTTGCCGATGCGCTCCTCCATCCACATCCGGGCACCGCCGGCGCCGCAGCAGAAGCCGCGCTCCTTGTGGCGGTGCATCTCCTGCTGGCGCAGGCCGGGGACCTTGTCCATGATCGCGCGCGGCGGCGTGTAGACCTTGTTGTGGCGGCCCAGGTAGCAGGGGTCGTGGTAGGTGATCAGACCCTCGACCGGGTGGACCGGGACGAGCTTGCCCTCGTCGATGAGGTGCTGGAGCAGCTGGGTGTGGTGGATGACCTCGAAGTGGCCGCCCAGCTGCGGGTACTCGTTGGCGATGGTGTTGAAGCAGTGCGGGCAGGTGGCCACGATCCGCTTGACCGGGGCGTCCTCCAGGGCCGCGTTCAGCGTCTCCACGTTCTGCGCGCCGAGCATCTGGAACAGGAACTCGTTGCCCAGGCGGCGGGCGGAGTCACCGGTGCAGGACTCCTCCTTGCCGAGGATCGCGAACTTCACGCCCGCGGTGTGCAGCAGCTCCGCGAAGGCCTTGGTGGTCTTCTTGGCGCGGTCCTCCAGGGCGCCGGCGCAGCCGACCCAGTAGAGGTACTCGACCTCGGCGGGGTCGATGTCCTCGCCGATCACCGGCACCTCGATGCCGGTCTCCTTCTGGAGCTCCTTGACCCAGGCCAGGCGGGCCTTGGTGGCCATGCCCCACGGGTTGCCCTTGTTCTCCAGGTTCTTGAGCATCGTCCCGGCCTCGGTCGGGAACGAGGACTCGATCATCACCTGGTAGCGGCGCATGTCGACGATGTGGTCGATGTGCTCGATGTCCACCGGGCACTGCTCGACGCAGGCGCCGCAGGTGGTGCAGGACCACAGCACGTCCGGGTCGATGACGCCGTTCTCCTCGGCGGTGCCGATCAGCGGGCGCTCGGCCTCGGCCAGGGCGGCCGCCGGGACGTCCTTGAGCTGCTCGGAGGTGGCCTTCTCCTCGCCCTCCATGTCCTTGCCGCCGCCGGCCAGCAGGTACGGCGCCTTGCCGAAGGCGTGCTCGCGCAGGCTCATGATCAGCAGCTTCGGCGAGAGCGGCTTGCCGGTGTTCCAGGCCGGGCACTGCGACTGGCAGCGGCCGCACTCGGTGCAGGTGGAGAAGTCGAGGATGCCCTTCCAGGAGAAGTGCTCGACCTGGGAGACGCCGAAGACGGCGTCCTCGGCCGGGTCCTCGAAGTCGATCGGCTGGCCGTTGCTGGTCATCGGACGGAGGGCGCCGAGCGCGGTGCCGCCGTCCTCCTCGCGCTTGAAGTAGATGTTGAAGAAGCCGAGGAAGCGGTGCCAGGCCACGCCCATCGAGGGGTTGAGGCCGATGGTGGTCGCCCACGCGAACGAGATGCAGATCTTCAGCATCGCGAACAGGTAGATCAGGTTCTCCAGCGTGCCGTGCGACACGCCGCTGAACGCGGAGACCAGCGGGTACGAGACCAGGTGCTCCGGCCCGTAGGAGTCGACGCCGTTGAGGGCGCCCTCCAGGCCGCGCAGCATCAGGATGCAGATGCCGATGCCGAGGATCGTGTACTCGACGTAGAAGGCCTGCCAGGCGATCGAGCCGGCGAACCGGGACTTGCGGCCGGACTTGGACGGCAGGCTCATCAGCCGGATCACGATCAGGACCAGGATGCCCAGCGTGGTCAGGGTGCCGACCAGCTCGACGAAGAGCTGCCAGATCGTCCAGTGGCCGATGATCGGCAGCGCGAAGTCGGCGTCGAAGAGCTGGCCGAAGGCGTTGACGATGGTCAGCACCAGGCTGAAGAAGCCGACCGCGACGAACCAGTGGGCGATGCCGACGATCCCCCAGCGGTTCATCCTGGTGTGGCCCACGAACTCGGTCGCCACGGTCTTCACCCGCTGGGCGGGCTGCCCGAAGCGGGTGGAGTCCGGCGCACCGGTGCGGACCACCTTGTAGATGTACAGCGCCGCACGGGCGGCGAGCGCGGTGCCGATCACGAATGTGACCAGCGAGATGACGATCGCTGCTAGCTGCATCGGCTCTCCGTCTCCTGCGGCTTTGCGGTTGAGCAGGCTCTGCGGTTCTAAGTGTCTGGGGAACTGAGTGTACTGGTCGGTAACTTGCCGGGCCGACGGCCCGGACATTACCGGTGGACAACAGTTCTCCAGAAGATTCCCAAGCTATGGCGGCAGTCACGTGGGCGCCCCCCGCCACGGCGTGGCGCGGGGCGCCCGGGGGTGCGCAAGGCGAACCGCTCAGCAAAGTTGAGCGGCTCACACTCATACCTGTTGACGCCGCCCGTCGGGTCGTGCATCCTTGAGCCCGTAAAGCTCAACTCTTCCGTGGAGGTATCTACGATGGCACGCGCGGTCGGCATCGACCTCGGTACGACGAACTCGGTCGTCAGCGTTCTGGAGGGTGGCGAGCCCACCGTCATCACGAACGCCGAGGGTGCGCGGACCACGCCGTCCGTCGTCGCCTTCGCAAAGAACGGCGAGGTCCTGGTCGGCGAGGTCGCCAAGCGCCAGGCGGTCACCAACGTCGACCGCACCATCCGCTCGGTCAAGCGCCACATGGGCACCGGGTGGAAGATCAACATCGACGGCAAGGACTTCAACCCCCAGCAGATCTCGGCCTTCGTGCTGCAGAAGCTGAAGCGGGACGCCGAGGCGTACCTGGGCGAGACCGTCACCGACGCCGTCATCACCGTCCCGGCGTACTTCAACGACTCCGAGCGCCAGGCCACCAAGGAGGCCGGTGAGATCGCGGGCCTCAACGTCCTGCGCATCGTCAACGAGCCGACCGCGGCCGCCCTCGCGTACGGCCTGGACAAGGACGACCAGACCATCCTGGTCTTCGACCTCGGCGGCGGCACCTTCGACGTCTCCCTGCTGGAGATCGGCGACGGGGTCGTCGAGGTGAAGGCCACCAACGGTGACAACCACCTCGGTGGTGACGACTGGGACCAGCGCGTCGTCGACCACCTGGTCAAGGTCTTCCAGGCCGGCCACGGCGTCGACCTGTCCAAGGACAAGATGGCCGTCCAGCGCCTGCGCGAGGCCGCCGAGAAGGCCAAGATCGAGCTGTCCTCGTCCTCCGAGACCTCGATCAACCTGCCCTACATCACGGCCTCCGCCGAGGGCCCGCTGCACCTGGACGAGAAGCTCACCCGCTCCCAGTTCCAGCAGCTGACCGCGGACCTGCTGGAGCGCTGCAAGGTCCCGTTCCACAACGTCATCAAGGACGCCGGCATCTCGCTCTCCGAGATCGACCACGTCGTCCTGGTCGGCGGCTCCACCCGCATGCCGGCCGTCGCCGAGCTCGTCAAGGAGCTGACCGGCGGCCAGGACGCCAACAAGGGCGTCAACCCGGACGAGGTCGTCGCCATCGGCGCCGCGCTCCAGGCCGGTGTCCTCAAGGGCGAGGTCAAGGACGTCCTGCTGCTCGACGTCACCCCGCTGTCCCTCGGCATCGAGACCAAGGGCGGCATCATGACCAAGCTGATCGAGCGCAACACCACGATCCCGACCAAGCGCTCCGAGATCTTCACCACGGCCGAGGACAACCAGCCGTCCGTGCAGATCCAGGTCTACCAGGGCGAGCGCGAGATCGCGGCGTACAACAAGAAGCTCGGCATGTTCGAGCTGACCGGCCTGCCGCCGGCGCCGCGCGGCCTGCCGCAGATCGAGGTCACCTTCGACATCGACGCCAACGGCATCATGCACGTCGGTGCCAAGGACCTCGGCACCGGCAAGGAGCAGAAGATGACCGTCACCGGCGGCTCCTCGCTGCCGAAGGACGAGGTCGACCGCATGCGCCGCGAGGCCGAGCAGTACGCCGAGGACGACCACAAGCGCCGCGAGGCCGTCGAGACGCGCAACTCCGCCGAGCAGCTCGTCTACTCGACCGAGAAGTTCATCGCCGACAACGCCGACAAGCTGCCGGGCGACGTCAAGACCGAGGTCGAGACCGCCATCGGCGAGCTCAAGGAGGCCCTGAAGGGCGAGGACATCGCGAAGATCCGCGAGGCCTCGGAGAAGGTCTCCACCACCGCGCAGAAGCTCGGCCAGGCCCTGTACGCCAACGCCGACGCCGCCGGTGCCGCCCCCTCCGGTGACTCCGCCCAGGCCAAGGACGACGACGTCGTCGACGCCGAGATCGTGGACGACGAGAAGCCCAAGGGCGGTGCGGCATGACGGACAAGCCGCAGGGCGGCAAGCCCGGCGACGACTCCGCCGCCGAAGAGGCTGTGATCAAGGCTGCCGAGGAGGCCGCCGCGGCCGGCTCCGGGGACTCCGGTTCGGAGGATCTCGCCGCCGCCAAGCGCGAGCTCGCCGAGCGCACCGGTGACCTCCAGCGCCTCCAGGCCGAGTACCAGAACTACCGCAAGCGGGTCGAGCGCGACCGGCTGACCGTCCGCGAGATCGCCGTCTCCAACATCCTGGAGTCGCTGATCCCGGTCCTGGACGACATCGGCCGCGCCCGCGAGCACGGCGAGGTCACGGGCGGCTTCAAGTCCGTCGCCGAGTCGCTGGAGACGGTCGTCGCCAAGCTGGGCCTGCAGCAGTTCGGCAAGGAGGGCGAGCCCTTCGACCCGACCATGCACGAGGCTCTGATGCACAGCTACTCCTCGGACGTCACCGAGGACACCTGCGTGCAGATCCTCCAGCCCGGCTACCGCATCGGCGAGCGGATCATCCGCCCGGCGATGGTGGCCGTCGCCGAGCCCCAGCCCGGCAGCCAGGCGTCCTCGGACGCCGAGGCGAAGTCCGCCGACGCGGACAAGTCCGACGGTGGCTCGGACAGCTGACAACCTGTGACAGCTGACAACCAGTGCGCTGCGGAGTCGTACGCCGGCCAGTACGGCGGCCGGCTCCGCAGCGCGCTGTCAACGGCTCTTCTTGCAGTTGCTGTTGACAGCACAGTGACGATGGACTCGGGAGGTGGCTCAGACCGTGAGCGGTAAGGACTACGTGGAGAAGGACTACTACAAGGTCCTCGGCGTACCCAAGGACGCCACCGCCACCGAGATCAAGAAGACCTACCGCAAGCTCGCGCGCGAGTTCCACCCCGACGCCAACAAGGGTGACTCCAAGGCCGAGGAGCGGTTCAAGGACATCTCCGAGGCGTACGACGTCCTCTCCGACGAGAAGCGCCGCAAGGAGTACGACGAGGCCCGCAGCCTCTTCGCCAACGGCGGCTTCCGGGCCGGCGGCCCGGGCGGCACCGGCAGCTACAGCTTCGACTTCGGCGACCTCTTCAGCGGCAGCCAGGGCGGCGGCGGCGGTAGCGGCGGCATCGGCGACGTCTTCGGCGGCCTCTTCAACCGCGGCGGCACCCGGCAGGCCCAGCCCCGGCGCGGCGCCGACGTCGAGACCGAGGTGACGCTCTCCTTCGAGGAGGCGGTGGACGGCGCGACCGTCCCGCTGCGGATGACCAGCCAGGCCCCGTGCCGCAGCTGCAACGGCACCGGCGCCAAGTCCGGCACCACCCCGCGGGTCTGTCCCACCTGCGTCGGCGCCGGCACCGTCAGCCGCGGCCAGGGCGCCTTCGCGCTCTCCGAGCCGTGCAAGGACTGCCGCGGCCGGGGCATGATCGTCGACGACCCGTGCGCCGACTGCCACGGCAGCGGCCGGGCCAGCTCGGCCCGCACCATGCAGGTCCGGATCCCGGCCGGCGTCCAGGCCGACCAGCGCATCCGGCTCAAGGGCAAGGGTGCCCAGGGCGAGCGCGGCGGGCAGCCCGGCGACCTCTACGTCACCGTGCACGTCGACCCGCACCCGGTCTTCGGCCGCAAGGGCGACAACCTCACCGTCACCGTCCCGGTCGCCTTCCACGAAGCCGCGCTGGGCGCCACCATCGAGGTGCCCACGCTGAACGGCCCGGCCGTGAAGCTCAAGCTGCCCCCGGGCAGCGCCAACGGCCTCACCATGCGCGCCCGCGGCAAGGGCGCCACCCGCAAGGACGGCACCCGCGGCGACCTCCTCGTCACCGTCGAGGTCGTGGTGCCCCAGCACGTCACCGGCGACGCGCTGAGCGCCCTGGAGCAGTACCGCGAGGCCACCGCCTCCGACGATCCGCGCGCCGCCCTCTTCCGGGCGGCGAAGGGAGCGTGACGACCAGATGTCCCCGATGAATCCGATCGACCCCGACACCCCGATCGGCCCCGGCCTCGGCGAGGGCCTGCCCGGTGCCGGCGCCCGCCGCACCCGCCGAACCGCCACGGCCCCGCCGACGTACGTCCTCACCGAGGACACTCCGGTGTACGTCATCTCCGTGGCCGCCGAACTGTCCGGTCTGCACCCGCAGACCCTGCGCCAGTACGACCGGCTCGGCCTGGTCTGCCCCGACCGCACCGCCGGTCGCGGCCGCCGCTACTCCGCGCGCGACATCCAGCAGCTGCGCGAGGTCCAGCGGCTCTCCCAGGACGAGGGCATCAACCTGGCGGGCATCAAGCGGATCATCGAGCTGGAGAACCAGGTCACCGCCCTGCGGTCCCGCGTCGCGGAACTGGTCGACTCCCTGGAGGGCGCGGCCACCGCGCTCCAGCAGCGCGAGGCCGCCGTCCACGCCTCCTACCGCCGCGACCTCGTCCCGTACCAGCCCCCCACCCCGCAGTCCAGCGCCCTCGTGGTCTGGCGCCCCAAGCGCTGACCGAAGCCGAAGGCACCCACCGGCCGCCGGCCCCTCCTCTCGGGGGGTGCCGGCGGCCGGCGCATGGTGAGAGAGTGCGGTCGCGATACCTCTCCGGGGGGCTCACCGGATCTGGCATGCTAAAACTCGTTCAGCGCCGCCGCTGGTGGGACGCAGGTAGCACGGTAACGGCAAGGAGTCGCGAATGAGTGGACGAGAGCATCCCCTTGCCGCCGGCTCGACCGTCCTCTCGGCAGAGGCAAAGGAGCTATATCTCGCAGTCGTCCGGGGAGACGGCGAGCTGCCGTCGGATGCCGAGGGCGATCAGAACGGTGCCGCCCGGGACGAGCTGGTCAGGATCGGTCTTCTGGTACCCGACAGCGATGATCCGACTGTTTTCGTGGCTGCCGATCCCACGCAGCTGTCGACAAGTCTCAGCCATTCATGGCAGCGCCAGGCGCTGGAATTCCTGTCGCGCGCCGTATCGCTCCCCTCCGAGCTGCAGGAGCTCGCCCGGGAATTCCACAGTCCTAAACAGTCCGGGGGATCGATAGAGCATGTCCGCGGGAAGGCCCTAATCCGGCAGCGATTGGAGCAGTTCAGGGATTCCGGTTTCGAGGAGGCGCTGGCCCTTCAACCCGGCGGCCCGCGCCAGCCGGACCTTCTCGCCAAGATGATCGCCTACGATCTGAACACGCTCCGCAGCGGCACGAGGATGCGGACGATCTACCACGCCAGCACCCGCTACCACCAGCCGACCAGGGACTACGTGGCCACGCTGGCCCGGGCCGGCGGCCAGTACCGGACGCTCGACGAGCCCTACACGCGACTCATCGTGATGGACAGACGCGTGGCCGTGATCCCCATCGACGACGACATGAGCCTCGCGGCCTTCATCTACGACCCCGCCGTCGTCGACTATCTCGCCAACGAGGTGTTCGAGCGGTACTGGAGCCGGGCCCTGGAATTCGAGGGCGACCGCACGGTGCCGCGACAAGTGGTCTCCCGCCTGCGCCAGACGATCATCGACCAGATGCTGGAAGGCACCAATCACCGGGTCATCGCGCGACGCCTGGGAATCAGCGAACGGACGCTGGCGAGACATATAGCCGAAATGCGAGACGACTACAAGGTCGACTCGCTGTTCCAACTCGGATACGTACTCGGCCGAGAGCCGCAGGGGACCGCCGATTGACCCACCCGCCCGTGCCGGGCAGGTTGGTCGGGCCACCGTCAAGCAGCCATTTCCCCTAACGGCTCCTCAACCGAGCCCCGCTCACTGCCAGGAGATGTCGTCGAGAACGCTCGCGGTGGCGTTGACGTTAATCGCGTCGTGCGAGTCGGCGACATTCGCGAGCGAGCCGACACCGAGCACCGCAGCGGCGACGGCCAGCGAAAGCACTATCTTGCGAACAAATCGGCGCATGTCGGTCACGCCCTCACTCTCTTTGAGAACCGCCATTGGAAGCATCGAGCAGGATGCAGGATAACGGCTCACATAGCGGCGCGCGAGGGGGAGGCAGCCCGCCGTTCCCGCCGACGGAGCGTGCGTCATCTCCCTGCCAGTCATCCAGATGACACAGGCCAACCCTGGACGCGGCGCGGCCCCGCGATGGACGATCAGTTCGCTCGCAATGGTCCGGCAGGGCACCACACCTTGCCAATGTACCGTCAAAAACTAAACCGTTCATCAACGGCATCAGTCCTTCAGAGCAGCCCACATCCAACGCATCGCCGACACACACTCCCCCGGTCGGCCTTTCCCCGGAGTCGACATGACCGAGCCCTACCTGCGTCACCACGACAGCCAGGCCCCTGAGGGTCGGCGTGCACGTGTGTTCCTGGCCGCCCCGCTGATGCGACTGACCGGGCCGGCCGACAGTGTGGTGACGCTCGCCAGCCGGACGCGGCTGACCACGCTCCGCACCACCCTCCTCCGCAGCGGTGCCGCCGTGTACAGCGCGCACCACAGCGACGCCTGGACCATCTCCGGCCGCGCGCCGGAGCCCCGCGTCCCCTCCGACTTCCGCGCCCTCCAGTCCGCCGACCTCGTGTTCGCCTACGTCGGGGCCCCCCTCTCGGCCGGCGTGAGCCTGGAGCTCGGCTGGGCGTCGGCGCTGCGCAAGCCGATCGTCCTGCTGGTCGACGAGGCCATCACCCACAACCCGCTGATCGCCACCATCGAGCAGGTCGCCCCCGTCCTGCCGCTGGTCTTCGACGACACCTGGTCGCAGGAGGCCCTCAACCACACGGTCGAGACCGCGCTGGACTGGGCCGGCATGGCGCTCTCCCTGCGCGAGGGCTTCTGGACCGCCCCCGGCGAGCAGTTCAACGTCCCCCGGCAGCAGACCGCCCTCCCCGGCTACTGGCCGACCGGCGCCGCCACCGGCTGAGCGGCGGCCGGCCACCGGACTCCCCCGGGTCCGGAATCCGTCCGGAATCCCCGTATCCGCCGGACCGGTCGGAACAGCGCCTCCGTGTCGTAGAAGCTCACGCAGCCGGGCGGTGTGACCGGCGACGGTACGTTCGCCCGGCCCCATCCGGCCGGCGGACCGCCCGCTGCGTGAGCCCCCGGCCGACCTCCACCACGTGGGCGGCGGGACGCAGTTCGGCGGGTCGGGGGCGGCCGGGCCGGACGGTCAGCGGTTCGCCGGCCAACTCCCGCGCCAGGGCCTCCGGTTCATGACGCATGTCCGCCTTCACGGTGAGGCAGCCGCCCCCCCGGTCGCCTCCGGCCGCCCCCGGCCGCACCGTCGCGCCGCTTCGGGACGGGTCATGGGCGCGGTGTGATTCCGCTCATCGGCCCGGGCACCCGCGCGGCCTCCGCGAGCGGGCGGTACCGAACCGTCCGCCGACTGCGGGACCGGCGGCCCGGGTTCCGCCGACCGCCGGAGCACCGGCCCGTCCTTCCCGGCGACCTCGGCCACCCCGGCGGCGCTGTCAGTCGTGCTGCTCGCCGCGGAGCTGCCAGCCGAGGTGGAACAGGGTGTGGGCTCCGTAGCGGTCGCGCAGCCGGGAGATGTGGGCGGCGACGGTGCGTTCGCTGATGCCCAGGCGGGTGGCGACGGCCCGTTGGGTGAGGCCCCGGGCGAGCAGCCGGCCGATCCGGACGGTGGCGGGGGACAGCGGGTCGAGGTGCCGGGCGGCGGGAGTGGCGCGGGCCCAGTCGCGTTCGAACTGGCCGGCGAGGTAGGCGACGGTGGTGGGGTCGGTGAGGAAGACGGCCCGGCTGAGGTCCTCGGCGGCGGGGATGACGGCCACCGCGCGGTCGAAGACCAGCACCCGCCCGTACGGCTCGGCGAGGACCCTCACCTGGGCGCCCTGCCCGGTGCGCAGGGCGACCTGGCTCCGCACGCCCGGGTCGGCGAGGGTGACCGGCTGGTAGACGGTGCGCAGCGAGCAGCCGCGGCGGAGCAGCGAGAGGTCCTGGGCGAGGGCCATCCGGAGTCCTTCGAGCGGCCGCGGCCCGGGCTGGGCGGCCAGGACCTCCTGCCGGCACTCCGAGACGAGCTCGCCGACCCGCCGGCGGACCTCGGCGGCGTCGTCGACGGTGCCGGCCCCGGGATCGGCCGCCTTCGGATCGGCCGCCCTCGGATCGGCCGCCCTCGGATCGACCACCCCGGGGTCGCCGCCGTACGGCGCGACGGCCGGCGGACCGCCGACCGGGTGGCGGGCCTCCTCGTAGGCGCGGGCCAGCGGTCCGAGGGTGCCCGGGAGCCGCTCGGCGTACTGCAGCAGGCGCAGGGCCCGGGTGCGCAGTTCGAGGCCGATCCGGTCGCCGAGCGCGCGCGGACCGGCGGCGGTCCAGCCGGTGGAGGTGGGGGCGAGCAGGCCGCGGGCGACGAGGGCGGCCAGGGCGGGACGGTCGGCTGGGGCGAGGTCCTCGGGGAGCAGCCGGCCGCCGCCCCGCACGGCGGCGAGGTAGAGGGCCCGCTCGGCCGGGCCCGGCTCATCGGTCATCGCGGGCCCCTCGCATCAGCCAGCCGAGCTGGAAGAGGGTCTGCGCGCCGTAGCGGTCGCGCAGCCGGGAGATGTGGGCGGCGACGGTGCGTTCGCTGATGCCCAGGCGGGTGGCGACGGCGCGCTGGGTGAGGCCCCGGGCGAGCAGCCGGCCGACCCGGTCGGGAACGGTGCGGGCGGGTGCCCGGCCGGGGGCGGCGGCCTCGGCGGTGTCGGCGCGCGCCCAGTCGCGTTCGAAGGTGCCGACCAGGTAGGTGATGGTGGCCGGGTCGGTGATGAACGCGGCGGTGCTGTTGTCGTCGCTGGCGGAGATCACGGCGACGGAGCGGTCGAAGACGATCAGCCGTTGGAAGGGCTCGTCGAGCACCCGGATGAGCGAGCCGTGCCGGATGACCTCCTCGGCGTAGGCGAGGGCGGGCGGGTCGGCGAGGGCGACCGGCTGGTAGATGGTGCGCAGCGAGCAGCCGCGCTGGAGCAGTTGGACGTCCTGGAGGAGGGCGACCTGGAGGGTGTCGGCGGGCCGGTGGCCGGGCTGTGCGGTGAGGACCTCGGAGCGGCAGTCGGAGACCAGTTGGGAGATCCGCTGGCGGATGTGGACGTGCCCCTCGACGTGGACGGCGCCGCCGGCCCGGTCGGTCGGGCGGGGCATCGCGTCGTAGGCCCGGGTGAGGCCGTCCAGGGCGCCGGGGAGGTTCTCCGCGCGGACCAGCAGCCGCGTGGCCTCGCTGCGCAGTTCGGCACCGAGGCGGTCGCTGACCGAGCGCGGGCTGACCGCGGTGTAGCAGCGGTCCATCCGGTTGACCATCAACAGGCCGATGTCGATGAGTTGTCGCAGCGCTCCCCGGTCCACGTCCGAGGCCTCGCCGACGGGGAGGCGGCCGCCCTCGGCGATGATGGCCAGGTAGAGCTGTCGGGCGGCCTCGTCGGGCTCCTCGCCCACGGGCCCCTGGTGCGGTGTGACCGCCGGTTCCGCCGTCACGTCGCACTCTCCCTGCCGGACGCCTCTCCCCTGATCTGCGCGTGCTCCCCGCCTTCCGGGCCGCGGCACGAGCCGCGCCGGGCACCGCACGGGCTGCGGCACCGGTGGGCCCGGCGGGCTCACGGTACCGGTGGACCGGTACGGCGTGATCATGGATCAGGCGGTCACGGTACCGGGTGGGACGGCGGACCCCCGGGCCCGGGTGCCGTCGCACGCCGGGTCGCCCGGGGGCCGCCATCGGTACGCCAGCCAAGGCGCTCCCGTCGAGGCGGAGCAGCAACGCCTCGACGGGTCCGGTCCGGGGGCCATCACCACACATGGACCCCGGTCCGGCGCTCTTCCCCCCCGTTCCACCGGCGCGGGATGTCGCACCTGCGGTCAGCATCGAAGAGCGAGTCGCCACCATCAGGCTGCGGTTGCCTGGACGACTTGGCGTGTCTCCACCCTCACAGCGTGACGGCCGGTGAACAAGTGCCGCCCGAGTGCAGGTTCGCGCAATTGCAGCTACCTGCACCGCGGCGCGGATGCGACGGTTCGGGCGGTGGGGCGGATTCCGGTGAGAACCGAGGCGGGCGCGGGGTGTCGGCACCACCGGGCACCACCCGGCACCGCCGTCGCCCGGCCGTGCGCGTTCCTGCACCGACGGCGTGCTCCTGAGCTGCGCGTCGGCCCGGGCCGGCGGGCCCGGCGGGTGCCCGGGACCGGCGCCGGCTCAGCGGGCCGGCAGCCGCCTCAGCGGGCCAGCAGCCGGCCCCGCGCCAGTCCGGCGGCGGTGCCGCCCGCGGCGAGCACCCAGGCGACGGCCAGCAGCAGGTACAGGCCGACGGCCAGGCCGCTGAAGCCCCCGAAGCCGGTGTGCCGGGCGAGCGCGGAGGCCCCGGTGACGCAGGTGCCGACCGGGAAGGTGTACGCCCACCAGGTCATCGCGAACGGCATCCCGGCCCGCCGGGCGCGCAGGTTGGCGCTGAGCGCGACGGCCAGCCAGAGCATGGCGACGCCGATCACCGCCACGCCGTACAGCTCGGCGAGGTCGACCATGGCGGGCGCCAGCTCGGGCAGCACCGGCCGGGCGGCGTCGGCGAGTTGGTGGACCGCGGTGACGGACTGGCCGAGCGGGCCGAGCACCAGGAACAGCGAGGGGGTGAGCGCCAGGGCCGGCAGCTTGCTGTGGAACAGCCCGGTGAACACCACCGGCAGCAGCACCAGGGTGGCCAGCAGGCCGACCCCGAACAGCGCCCAGCAGCCGTACAGCATGGCCTGCTGGGCCGTCCCGGCCGGCAGGTGCGGGACGAGCGCCGGGCCGCAGGCGGAGGCGACCAGCGGGGCGACCACGGGCAGCAGCCAGGTCGGGTTGGCCTCCAGGGCGGAGATCCGGTGCCGGGTGATCATCAGGTACGGGATGCCGCCGGCCACCGCCAGTGCGTACAGGGTGCCGAGGCTCCACAGCACCGCGTCCAGGGCGACCGCCGGGCCGGTGCCGATGACCCGGGAGCCGAGCAGCAGGGTGCCCAGCCCGACCGCCAGCAGCGCCATCGGCGGGCAGCCGTAGAAGACCGCGGTGGCCGGGTTGTCCAGCAGTTGGGCGCGGGCCGCCTCACGGTGCCGGGTCAGGTGGACCAGCCGGGCCCCGGCCAGCACCAGCAGGGCGGCCAGCGCCAGCGCCCACATCACCTCGCCGAAGCCGGTCAGCCCGGGCGGCCGCGCCGGCAGCACGGCGGCGCCGTTCGCCAGGATCGCGGTGCCCATCACGGCGGCGTACCAGTTGGGGCCGAGCTGGGCGAGGTCGGGCCGGGGGCGGACGGCGGGGCGGGCGAGGGGGCGGATACCGGCCAGAGTGGACATGCCCCCACCGTCGCCCGGAAGGCCGGAGGCCGGTAGCGCCGGGGCTCCTATGGGGGCATAGCCTGAACCTATGGCCCTCTCCCCGCACGTCCCCGAACTCGGCGCCCTGGAACTGCTGCTCGCGGTGGCCCGGCTGGGCAGCGTCGGACGGGCGGCGGCCGAGCTGGGCGTCAGCCAGCCGACCGCCAGCGCCCGGATCAAGGGCATGGAACGGCAGGTCGGCGTCCCGCTGCTGGACCGCTCGCCCCGGGGCAGCCGGCCGACCGAGGCGGGCCGGCTGGTGGTCGAGTGGGCCCGGCAGGTGGTGGAGGCGGCCCAGGCGCTGGACGCCGGGATCGACGCGCTTCGCGAGCGGCGGGACGCCAAGCTGCGGGTGGTGGCCAGCCTGACCGTCGCCGAGTACCTGATGCCCGGCTGGCTGCTGGGCCTGGCCGAAACCAGCCCGGGGACGGCGGTGACGCTGCGGACGGCGAACTCGGCGGAGGTCGCCGGGCACGTCCTGGCCGGGGACGCCGACCTCGGCTTCGTCGAGGGCCCGTCCACCCCGCCCGGGCTGGCCGGCGCGGTGGTGGCGGCCGACCGGCTGGTGGTCGTGGTGGCGCCCGGGCATCCGTGGGCGCGCCGCCGCGCCCCGCTGACCGGGGCCGAACTGGCGGCCACCCCGCTGGCGCTGCGCGAACCCGGCTCGGGCACCCGGGAGGTGCTGGAGACGGCCCTGCGGCCGTACGGCGGCGTGGCGCGGCCCCGGATGGAGCTGGCCTCGTCCACCGCGCTGAAGGCGGCGGCGATGACCGGTGCCGGGCCGGTCTGCCTGAGCGAGCTGGCGGTGGTGGAGGAGCTGGCCACCCGGCGGCTGGTCGAGGTGCCGCTGGTGGAGGAGCTGGACCTGCGGCGGCCGCTGCGCGCGGTCTGGCCGGCCGGACAGCGGCCGAGCGGGCCGGCCCGGGAGCTACTGGGGCTGACCCGGCAGTCCGGCAAACGTTCACCGAGAAGTCGGGGCGAAGCCGACCCGAACAAAGGTTGAGCGGAATAGACTCAACTTAGTGCATGCTGTACGTAGCAGCGCGGCGCGGGAAACCGGTGCGTGCGCGGCAGCACGGTCGCACGGCAGCACGGTCGCGCAGCAGTGCGCAGCAGCAGTGAAGGACGAGAGGGAGGCCCCCCAGCAGTGGACGCCAGCAAGTTCACCACCAAGACGCAGGACGCCCTGTCCGCCGCGATCCGGCAGGCGGGCACGGCCGGCAACCCGGACGTCAGGCCGGTGCACATCCTGATCGCCCTGCTGGAGCAGCCCGAGGGCATCGCCCGGCCGCTGCTGGAGGCGGTCGGGGCGGACGTCGCCCGGGTCGGCGCCGAGGCCCGCCGCCAGGCGGCCGCGCTGCCCAGCGCGATGGGCTCGACGGTCGCCGCGCCCCAGCTCGCCCGGGACACCATCGCGGTGCTCACCGAGGCCGGCAAGCGCGCGAACGACCTGGACGACCAGTACGTCTCCACCGAGCACCTGATGGTCGGCCTGGCCGCCGAGGGCGGCCAGGTGGCCGAGCTGCTGGTGCACCAGGGCGCCACGCCGAAGGCGCTGCTCGCCGCGTTCAAGGACGTCCGGGGCAGCGGCCGGGTCACCTCACCCGACCCGGAGGGCACCTACAAGGCGCTGGAGAAGTACGGCACCGACCTCACCCAGGCCGCCCGGGACGGCAAGCTCGACCCGGTGATCGGCCGGGACCACGAGATCCGCCGGGTGGTCCAGGTGCTCTCCCGCCGGACCAAGAACAACCCGGTGCTGATCGGCGAGCCCGGCGTCGGCAAGACCGCCGTGGTCGAGGGCCTGGCCCAGCGCATCGTGGCCGGTGACGTGCCGGAGTCGCTGCGCGGCAAGCGGCTGGTCGCACTGGACCTCGGCGCGATGGTCGCGGGCGCCAAGTTCCGCGGCGAGTTCGAGGAGCGGCTGAAGGCCGTCCTGAACGACATCAAGGCCTCCGACGGCCAGGTCGTCACCTTCATCGACGAGTTGCACACCATGGTCGGCGCGGGCGCCGGCGGCGACTCCGCGATGGACGCGGGCAACATGCTCAAGCCGATGCTGGCCCGCGGCGAGCTGCGGATGGTCGGCGCCACCACGCTGGACGAGTACCGCGAGCGGATCGAGAAGGACCCGGCCCTGGAGCGCCGCTTCCAGCAGGTGCTGGTCGGCGAGCCCAGCGTGGAGGACTCGATCGCCATCCTGCGCGGCCTCAAGGGCCGGTACGAGGCGCACCACAAGGTGCAGATCTCGGACGCCGCCCTGGTCGCCGCGGCCACCCTGTCCAACCGCTACATCACCTCCCGCTTCCTGCCCGACAAGGCGATCGACCTGGTCGACGAGGCGGCCTCCCGACTGCGGATGGAGATCGACTCCTCCCCGGTCGAGATCGACGAACTCCAGCGCTCCGTGGACCGGTTGCGGATGGAGGAGCTGGCCCTGGAGAAGGAGTCCGACCCGGCCTCGGTGGACCGGCTGGCCCGGCTGCGGCGCGACCTCGCCGACAAGAACGAGCAGTTGAGCGTGCTGACGGCGCGCTGGGAGCAGGAGAAGAAGAGCCTCAACCGGGTCGGCGAGCTCAAGGAGCGGCTGGACGACCTGCACGGCGCGCTCGAACGCGCCCAGCGCGACGGGGACTTCGAGCGGGCGTCCAAGCTGATGTACGCCGAGATCCCGGCCGCCGAGAAGGAGCTCACCGACGCCCAGGAGCGCGCCGCGACCGCGGACACCGAGCCCGGGTCCGGCTCCGCCCCGATGGTCAAGGAGGAGGTCGGCCCGGACGACGTGGCCGACGTGGTCGCCTCCTGGACGGGCATCCCGGCCGGCCGGCTGCTGGAGGGCGAGAGCGCCAAACTCCTGCGCATGGAGGAGGAGTTGGGCCAACGCCTGATCGGCCAGAAGGAGGCCGTGCAGGCCGTCTCGGACGCGGTGCGGCGCACCCGCTCCGGCATCGCCGACCCGGACCGCCCGACCGGCTCCTTCCTGTTCCTCGGCCCGACCGGTGTCGGCAAGACCGAACTCGCCAAGGCCCTGGCCGACTTCCTGTTCGACGACGAACGGGCGATGGTCCGGATCGACATGAGCGAGTACGGCGAGAAGCACTCGGTCTCCCGCCTGGTCGGCGCTCCGCCCGGGTACGTCGGCTACGAGGAGGGCGGCCAGCTCACCGAGGCCGTCCGCCGCCGCCCGTACAGCGTGGTGCTGCTGGACGA
>NZ_JBEXWT010000137.1:0-16929 GCF_040629945.1 Kitasatospora sp. NPDC005856
CTTCATGCGGCGACAACACCGAGATCACCCGAATCGGGAACACGGGAACACTCGTGCTAACCCCAAGCCCCGCGACGGGTTTGCGGATGCCTTCTCAGAGCAACCCCCGCGAGCGCGGGGCCGACAGCAGGAAGACGGCGGCGAACATGGCTCTCTCCGAGCAACCCCCGCGAGCGCGGGGCCGACGTGCCGGCCGGGGCGGCGAGGACGACCGAGACGGAGCAACCCCCGCGAGCGCGGGGCCGACGCGCTGCTGTTCACGCTCCTCGCGGGCGCGCTGGAGCAACCCCCGCGAGCGCGGGGCCGACACTTCCTGACCTGCAGCGATTCTCCTCAGTGGGCGCCGATTGATTCAGTTCGATTTGGCAGGCGGCTCATAGCAGATTTCCTGAATTGTCGTCATATCTTCTCGCGGTCAAGCCAATTGTCAGTACCACACCTTAGGCTCCCGAAGCGTACTCGCACATGGAGGTCGGGACGATGGCTGAGGACCGCTGGCAGTGGTACCCGCCCGAGGTCAGGGGCTGGCTGGGCGCATTGTGGGGGAAGTCGGCTGGGCGGGCCGGGGGGTCTGCCAACCTTCTTCTGTCGCACATGCTGGACACCGCGGCGGTGGCGGAGGTTGTCTGGGACCGCTACCTGCCGCCCGTGACGAAGCGGCGTCTGGATGCCGTCGCGGGCGGCCGGGGGAAGGGGCGGCGCCTCTTCGCCTGGCTGTGCGGGATCCATGACTACGGCAAGGCCGTCCCGGCCTTCCAGTACCTGGACTCCGGCTTGGCGGACGCCGTTCGCCGAGCGGGCCTCTCGTGGGACAAGTACGCGGTGAACTCCGCGGCCTGGCGGCATGACAAGGCCGGCGGCCGGCTGCTGCGTGCGGCGCTTGCCGCGGCGGGCTGGGCGGAGGAGCAGATCGACTGGGTCTGGCCGCTGGTCGCCGGCCACCACGGGCGCTTTCCGACGCTGGGCCAGTTGCGCCCGAAGAAGGAGGACCTCCAGGGGAAGGGGTCGTCCTGGAAGCTGGCGCAGTCGGCGCTGGTGGAGGTGTTCTCCCGTGAGCTGGGCATCGAGGGGGAGTCGCCGCTGTCCGCGGTGGAGCCGGCTCTGGTGCCGGGGCGTGCGATGCAGCTCCAGCTGTCCGGTCTCGTGGTGATGGCGGACTGGATCGCCAGCGACGAGAGGCACTTCGCCGGGGTTTCGGATCTGGAGAAGGTGACGATGTCTCAGGCGCGGCAGCGGGCTTCGGAGGCGTGGTCGGGGCTGGGTCTGCGTGGTGGGTGGGGGGCGCTGCCGGTTCCCGGCCCGGAAGCGTTCCGGGACCGTTTCGGTCATGGGACCCGTCCGTCGCAGGAGCTGGTGCTCGACGTCGTGCGTCGGATGGGCGGGCCGGGGCTGGTGATCGTCGAGGCGCCGATGGGGGAGGGGAAGACGAAGGCGGCGTTGGCGGCGGTGGAGCTGCTGGCCTCCCGGTACGGCTTGGACGGGGCGTATCTGGGCATGCCGACCCAGGCGACCGCGGATCCGATGTTCACCCAGTTCCGGTCCTGGCTGCGCAACGTCGAGGACGGGCTGGATGACCAGGTCGCGCTGCTGCACGGCAAGCGGATGTTCAACAAGGAGTGGCGCGGCCTGCTGGAGGATTCGGGGGAGTGGGGTCAGGACGCCGACTCCCGCTACTCGACGGTGGACGAGTACGGCATGGAGTCCGATCGCTTCGACGATTGTGAAGGCGGGGAGCGCCGGGCTCCTGCGGAGTGGTTCCTCGGGCGTCGTCGCGGCCTGTTGAGTCCGTTCGCGGTCGGCACGATCGATCAGCTTCTGTTTGCCG
Source organism: Kitasatospora sp. NPDC005856 (assembly GCF_040629945.1). NCBI lineage: Bacteria > Bacillati > Actinomycetota > Actinomycetes > Kitasatosporales > Streptomycetaceae > Kitasatospora > Kitasatospora sp. NPDC005856. Next base: position 1,826 of record NZ_JBEXWT010000137.1, read on the forward strand.
CGACCCGGACCAAGCATGTAATGCTGCGAATGGCTGGCCTGATGGGCAAGGTCGTGATCCTGGACGAGGTCCACGCCGCCGACGTCTACATGTCGCAGTTCCTTCTGGAGGGCCTGTGGTGGCTCGGCCAGGCCGGGGTACCGGTGGTGCTGCTGTCGGCTACCCTGCCGCCCGAACAGCGACGCCGCCTGGTCGCCGCATACCTGGCCGGTACGCGGTCCGCGGAGGTTCCGGAGGCACTGGAGCTCCCCGAGCCGCAGGGCTACCCGAGCGTGACGGCGGCCTGGGCCGGGCAGGACGGCAGGCCGGAGCTGCTGGTCGAGAGCACCGGATCCTGGCGCGAGGACCTTCAGGTGCGGGTCGAGGTGCTCGACGAGCCGCCGACGAGGACCGCTTCCCACCAGGGCGCGCAGCCCGCACCGGAACCGGCGGATGCAGCCGTGGCCGACTACCTGAGGGAGCGACTGGCCGACGGCGGATGCGTACTGATCATCCGCAACACCGTGGCCCGCGCCCAGGCCACGTTCGACGCCCTCCACAAGGAGTACGGCGCCGACGTCCGCCTCCTGCACGGCCGCCTGCACGCGGGCCACCGGGCCGACCGCACGCAGGAGGTGCTGGACATGCTCGGGCCACCGGCGGAGGGTGTCGAGCGGCCCGGCAGGCTGATCGTGGTCGCCACCCAGCTCGCGGAGCAGTCCTTCGACGTCGACGCCGATCTGCTGATCACCGACCTCGCCCCGATCGACCTCCTCCTCCAGCGCATCGGCCGCCTCCACCGCCACGACGGCGTGAAGCGCCCCCACCTGCTGTCGCAGCCCACCGTCGTCGTCACCGGCGTCGGCCTCGACGGTGACGGCGCGCCGCACATCCTGCGCGCCTCCGAAAAGATCTACGGCCGCTACCTCCTCCTGCGGACGGCCGCCGAGGTCGAGCGGGCGGCGGCCGACGCAGGCGCGTGGAACATTCCGGGCCGGGTGCCGGACCTGGTCGCCCGGGTCTACGGCACGGACCCGGTCGTCCCGGCGGCGTGGGCCGAGGCCGAGGCACAGGGCCGGCAGGAATGGGAGCAGCGGCAGGCCGAGCGTCGCGCGAAGGCCGCCGAGTACGTGCTGACCCGAGCGGGCGACCACGGGTCGCCGACGCTGGCAGGGCTGCACTACGGAGGCCACGGCACGCTCTCCGAAGGCCAGTTCGAGGCACTCGTCCGGGACGGGGACCCCAGCGTGGAGGTGGTCCTGGTCCACCGGGAGGAGGGCGGCTTCCGGGCGGTGACGGGCCGCAGGCTCGGGCCGAACGGCGAAGTCGCCGCGGAAGTGGTCGACGACGTGCTCTCCGGGACGGTGCGCCTGCCCGCCAAGCTGACCGAGGCAGCGAAGCAGGCACTCGGCCCCCTGCCAGGATGGCGGGACCATCCGTGGCTGCGCTACAGCCTGGCCCTGGAGCTCGACGGACAGGGGGAGGCGGTCATCGGCGACTTCCGGCTGCGCTACGACGACCTGCTCGGTCTCGTGGTGAGCGGAGGAAGGCCGTACCGGTAGCGGGTGGTGTGGGCGGAACAGACGGAGCTCCGCTCCGCCCACACACTCCCAACCCCGCGAGCGCGGGGCCTACTTGCAGCCGGAACCGGCTCGCAAACACGGCCAGGGGCCATTCCCGCGCATGAGATCCGCGGGACCGAGGGGCAATCTAAGCATTCGCCTCACACCGGAGAGCCGCGGGTGCCACGATGAGCCAGCAGCGAGCTAAACATGGCTAGTTGGGAGAACAGCGCGTGCCTGGGTACAACCTTGTCGAGGAGCCGTGGCTGGCGGTGCGCCCCGTCGGCGGCGGGCCGCCCGTGGAGCTGGGGATCGCCGAGGCCCTGGCCCGTGCCCACGAGCTGGAAGGCCTCGTCGTCGAGTTCTCCACCCAGCTGCCGGCCGTCCTGCGCCAGGTCCTGTTGCCCGTCGTCGCCCACGCCATCGGCGCGCCCCAGACGCTGCGGGAGAAGGGGGAGCGGCTCGCGCACAAGGACGGGTTCACCGAGGACGAGCTGGACAGGCTCCGGACCTACCTCGACGAGCACCGCGCGAAGTTCGACCTCTTCGATCCGGCCGACCCGTTCGCGCAGGTCGCCGGGCTGCGGACCGCCAAGGACGAGACGAAGGGCTCCGCCGCCCTGGTGGCGACGGCGGCGAGCGGCAACAACGTGCCGCTCTTCGCCAGCCGTTCGGACGCGGACCCGCTCGATCTGACGCCAGCCCAGGCCGCCCACTGGCTCGTGCACACGCACTGCTGGGACACCGCGGCGATCAAGACGGGCGTCGTCGGCGACGACCAGGTCAAGGCTGGCAAGACGACCGGGAATCCGACCGGCCCGCTCGGCCAGCTCGGCGTCATCGTCCCCGTCGGGCGCACCCTGTACGAGACCCTTCTGCTGAACCTGCCGGTCACCCCGGTCAGTGTCATCGGAGCCCCGCAGTGGACAAGGGGTCCGCACGGCCCCGCCTGGAAGCCGCGTGCGGCCGAGGGCCTGCTCGACCTGTGGACCTGGCAGGCCCGGCGGATCCGGCTCGTCCCGCACCAGGACGAGTCCGGCCGGCTGAGGGTCGCCCGGGTGGTCGTCAGCGCCGGAGACCGCCTCACGGCCCTGCCGATCCAGGAGCCGCACACCGCCTGGGCGTTCACGGCGCCCGCCAAGAAGTCCGCATCGGCACTCCCCGAACGCAGGCCGCGCCGGCACACCCAGGGCAAGGCCGCCTGGCGGGGCCTGGACGCGCTCCTCACCCCGGCCCGCCAGGGTCCGGAGGGCATCTTCGAGACCAGCGTCCTGCTCGACGAGGCCAGCGCCCTGCGGGCGATCGGCAAGCTCGCGGCCGACTACCCGTTCCAGGTCGAGACCTTCGGTATGGTCTACGGCACCCAGTCCTCCGTCGTCGAGGACGTCATCCACGACACCATCCCCCTGCCCCTGCTCGCCCTGCACCAGGACAGCGAAGCGCACGAGCTCCTCCTGGACGTCGCGGAGCAGGCGGAACAGCTCGCGAAGGCCGTCAACAACCTCTCCGCCGACCTTCGCCGGGCCGCCGGCGCGGACCCCATCCCCTGGGACAAGGGCCAGCGTCCGGGCGACCTCCTCCTGCACACCCTCGACCCGCTGGTGCGGCGCCTGCTCGCCGGCGTCCGCGACGCCGGAACCGACGAAGACGTCCTGGAGCGGGGCAGGCTCGCCTGGGAGGAGCTGGCCCACCGCCTGGCACGGGACGCGGCGAACGAGCTCCTGCTGGCCGCTCCCGCCACCACCTTCGCGGGCCGCACCGTCGACCAGGCCGGCAAGTCGGGCAAGCCGCAGACCTACAAGCTCGGCACCGCGGGCGCCAACTTCCGGCGTCAGGTCGACGACATCCTCCCCCGTCACGCCGACGCCGTCCGGGAAGCGGCCGCCGCCCGGGAAGCCGAGACCGGACCCGCCCTCGAACCCGACCCCGATCCCGGAGCGGACCTTGACTACTGAGCACACCACCGCCGCCAGGCGGCGCAGGTACTGGGACGCATTCATCGCCCACGACCACACCTGGCGCATCGACCCGCGTACCAAGCAGCCGCGCCGACCGCCCGGCGAGGACCTCGCGGCCCTGCGCTCCGGCCTCGGGCGCCCCGTCATGGACAGCCCCAAGATGTGGCCCCTCTACAGCTGCGAGGTCAACGACGCTCTGGCGCTGCGCGACGAGGTCTCCGACGAGCAGAAGGCCGAGCACGCCGCGCTCGCGCTCTACGGCCTCCACCAGCAGAGCCAGTCCACACCGATGCACCGTCGGGGCGTCAAGCTCGGCGAGGCCCTGCGCGCCCTGCGCCGCAGCGGCAGGTTCAGCGAGGAGGCGCTCGACACCCGCGTCGCCCAGCTCGCGGGCGCCACCAGCGTGTCCGCGCTGCTGGTGCACCTGCGCGGCCTGGTCACCCAGTTGCGCACCGTCGGGCAGCCGCTGGACTACAACTACCTGATGGCCGACATCCGGGCCTGGCACCACACCGACCGGCGCCCGCAGGTGCGTCTCAAGTGGGCCATCGGCTACCAGGCCTGGAAGGACAAGGGCGCCGCCGGCAGCTGAGCGCGCCGCTGGACAACCGCAGCCTCGGCACACCCGCCACCACCGGCACCATCACCTTCGAGGAGAAGCGCATGACCGACCGCCTCTACATCGACGTGCACATCCTGCAGACCGTCCCGCCGGCGAACCTCAACCGCGACGACAACGGCAACCCCAAGGAGGCCTACTTCGGCGGCAAGCGCCGCTCCCGCGTCTCCTCCCAGGCCTGGAAGCGCGCCACCCGCATCCACTTCACCGAGAGCCGCGACCCGCAGGACCTCGCCACCCGCACCAAGCGGATCGCCTCCCAGCTCGCCAAGGGCATCGCCGAGCGCAGCGGCATCGCGGCCGAGGACGCGCAGCGGATCGCCGACGCGCTGATCAAGTCGACCGGGATCTCCGCCGGCAAGAAGGCGGGCGACACCGCCTACCTCCTGTTCTACGGTCGCCGCCAGCTGGACGCCATCGTCGGCCTGGTCGCCGACACCGCCACCGACCTCGCCGCCCTCGACGCCAAGGCCCTGGAAGAGGCGGTCAAGGCCCTGCCGGTCAAGGAGCAGCTGCAGAGCGGGCATCCCGCGGACGTGGCGCTGTTCGGCCGGATGGTCGCGGACATCCCCGGGCTGAACGTGGACGCCGCGACGCAGGTCGCGCACGCCATCTCCACCCACGCCGCTGAGCTCGAGTTCGACTACTACACGGCCGTCGACGACGAGAACACCGCCGACGAGACCGGCGCCGGCATGATCGGCACCATCGGCTTCAACTCCGCCACGCTCTACCGCTACGCCACCGTCGGCCTGCACCAGCTGAGGGAGAACCTCGGCGACGACAAGGCCGCGGTCGACGCCGTCGGCCTGTTCGTCGACTCCTTCGCCCGTTCCATGCCCACCGGATACGGCAACTCCTTCGCCCACCGCACCCGGCCGAGCCTGGTGGCCGTCGTCGTGCGCGCCGACCAGCCGGTGAACCTCGTCTCCGCATACGAGAACCCCGTCCCGGCGAGCCGGGGCATCGTCGCCGAGTCCGCGCGCCGCCTCGCGGCGGAGTTCGCCACCGCCACCGAGCAGTGGGGCGACACCCCGCTGTACGTCGGCATCTGCCACACCCTCGGCGCCGACACGGAGGAGACCGGGGGGAAGCTGACGGAGGCCTTCGGCGCGAACCGCACCTTCCCCGAGCTGCGCGAGGGCCTGCGCACCGCCCTCATCGAGCGGGTGAACGACAACTGATGCCCGTCGACCCCACTCCCGCATCGGCCCCGGTCCTGGCCCCGCAGGACGAGGCAGTCCTCGTCCTGCGGCTGGCAGGCCCTCTCCAGTCCTGGGGTGACCGCAGCGCGTTCAACCGTCGCGACAGCCGGCCCCAGCCGACCAAGTCCGGCGTCGTCGGCCTGCTCGCCGCCGCCGCGGGATACCCGCGCGAAGCGGACCTCACCGAGTTGGTCGGCCTGCGCCTGGGCGTGCGCGTCGACCAGCCCGGAACACTGCTGCGCGACTACCACACCGTCAGCGACTACCGGGGCCGGCCGCTGCCGCAGGCCGGCGTCAACGCCAAGGGCCTGCAGAAGCCGACTTCCCCGGCCAAGGACACCCACGTCACCCACCGGTACTACCTCCAGGACGCGGTGTTCGTCGCCGCCGTCCAGGGCCCGGCCGCGCTCGTCGAGACGCTCGCCGAGGCGATCCGCCGCCCCGCCTTCCCGCTCGCCCTCGGCCGACGTTCCTGCGTCCCCACCCAGCCGCTCGCCCTCGGCGCGGTGCGCGACGGGACCCTGGAGGATGTGCTGGCGCAGGAGCCCTGGCAGGCGGGCGCAGCCGTCAAGGAGGCCTACCGACGGCGGTGCGAGCGGAGGGCGGAGCCGTCCTCCCCGCACCGGATCGACCTGGCCGCGACCTTCGACGACCCGTCGGGCGACGACACCCTCCAGGACGTCCCCCGCTCCTTCGACCCCCGCGAACGCGGCTTCTCCGCCCGGCGGATCCGCCACGCCTGGCTCGACGTCCCCACCGGCCTCGCCCGGACGACCACGACCACCCAGTCGGCCACGGCGGCCGGCGACCACGACCCGTTCGCCCTGCTGGGCTGGTGACCCGATGACCTACCTCTCCCGCGTCCGCATCAACCCCCTGCGCGCCGCCAGCCGCACCCTGCTCGCCAACCCCCGCGCCCTGCACGGCGCCGTCACGGCCGGCGTCCCCGACATCGCCCCCGGCGACCGCATCCTGTGGCGCCTGGACGCCGACCACCCGCGCCGCCCGGCGCTGCTGGTCCTCACCCCCTCCAAGCCGGACTGGACCCACATCGTCGAACAGGCCGGATGGCCCGACGCCGAAGGCGAGCACTACGCGATCCGCGACTACACCCCGCTGCTCGCCCAGCTCGCCGTCGGCCGCGAGTTCGCCTTCCGGCTCAAGGCCAGCCCCGTCCAGAACACCGCCAAGCCCGACAAGGCGAGCGCGCACCGGGCCAAGACCGCCGCCGAACTCCACCACCGCTCCTACCGCATGGCCCACCGCACCGCCGCCCAGCAGCTCACCTGGTTCCTGGACCGCACCGACCGCTGGGGCTTCGCCGTCCCCGAGGCACGCACCGACGCCCCGGCACCGGGTCTCGAACCGTCAGCCTCCGACACCCCGGCCGACGCGCGGCCCGCCCGGGAGGTGCGGATCACCGACCGCAGCCGCAGCACCTTCACCAAGCCTGGCACCCGCACCCCGGTCACGCTCACCACGGCCACCTTCGAAGGGCGTCTGCGGATCAGCGACCCGGGCCTCCTGCAGGCGGCGCTCCTCGGCGGCATCGGCCCGTCCAAGGCCTACGGCTGCGGCCTGCTCACCCTCGCCCCGCTGCCCGCCGGGGCCCGCTGACGATGGCCGACATCTGGTGGAAAGCCCACCCCCACGACCTGCACCGCCTGGCCGACCGCGTCTCCAGCGTCTACGTGGAGCGCAGCCACATCGACCGTGACGAGAACGCCGTCGTCGTCATCAACAAACGCGAGACCGTCCGCGTGCCCGCCGCCATGGTCGCCGTGATGCTGCTCGGCCCGGGTACCCGCATCACCCACGGCGCGGTCAACCTCCTCGCCGACTCCGGCACCACCGTGTGCTGGGTCGGCGAGCAGGGCGTGCGCATGTACGCCGCCGGTCTCGGCCCCAGCCGCGGCGCGGCCCTCCTCAACCGGCAGGCCTGGCTGGTCAGCCGGACGAAGGAACGCCTGGCCGTCGCGCGGAACATGTACCGGATGCGGTTCCCCGGTGAGGACGTCAGCACCGCCACCATGCAGCAACTGCGCGGCCGTGAGGGCGCCCGCATCCGCAAGCTCTACCAGGCCGAAGCGCGGCGAACCGGCGTTCCCTGGAACGGACGGGTCTACAAGGCCGGCGACGCGTACGCCGCGGGCGACGACCTGAACCGGCTGCTGTCGGCGGCCAACGCCGCTCTGTACGGGATCTGCCACGCGGTCATCACCGGCCTGGGCACCAGCCCGGGGCTCGGCTTCGTCCACACCGGACTGGCGACCTCGTTCGTCCTGGACATCGCGGACCTCTACAAGGCCGAGTACACCATCCCCCTCGCCTTCGACCTCGCCCAGCAGGGACACACCGAGGAACGCGACGCCCGCCTCGGCCTGCGTGACCGCATCGCCCAGGACAAGCTGCTCGGGCGCATCGTTCACGACGTCAAGACGCTCCTCAGCCCGGAGGGCACCGAGATGCCCGACGTCGAGGTCAACGAACTGTGGGACGAACGCGTCGGTGCGGTCCAGGGCGGTGTCAACTGGTCGGGCACCGAAGGCCCGACGACAGCGGCCGTCTCCGACCCGGGAATGGGCGACGAACACCTGGCCATCATCGGCCCGGAGTTCACCCAGGACACGAGCAGCCCGTGACCGTCATCATTCTCATCGCGGCTCCCGAAGGCCTCCGCGGCCACCTCACCCGCTGGATGGTCGAAGTCAACGCCGGCGTCTTCGTCGGCACCCCCAGCCGCCGCATCCGCGACCGGCTCTGGGAACTCCTCGCCACCCGCATCGGCGACGGCCAAGCCGTCCTCGTCGAACCCGCCACCAACGAACAAGGCTGGACCGTCCGCACGGCGGGCAAGGACCGCTGGAAGCCCGTCGACTTCGACGGACTGATTCTCTCGGCCCGCTCCCGCCGATAAACCCGCAGGTCACGAAGTGTCGGCCCCGCACGCGCGGGGATGGTTCCCGAATCTGGGTGTACGTTCTGGGGTACGTGGCGTCGGCCCCGCACGCGCGGGGATGGTTCCAGGCCGGCGGCGCCTGGGTGGAGGCCAAGCAGGTCGGCCCCGCACGCGCGGGGATGGTTCCCGGGGCGCGAGCCAACCGACCGGTGCAGAGCAGTCGGCCCCGCACGCGCGGGGATGGTCCCGTCTCGCCCAAGCTCGCCAGCTTCGGCATCGAGTCGGCCCCGCACGCGCGGGGATGGTTCCTTCTTCTCGGGTTGGGATATCGCTGGCACGCTGTCGGCCCCGCACGCGCAGGGATGGTTCCCCGAGCTTCTCCATCATCCGGGCGGCCTCTTCGTCGGCCCCGCACGCGCGGGGATGGTTCTCCTCTGGCTGAGGCGGTGCTTCGGTCCAAGCGGTCGGCCCCGTAGGCGCGGGGATCGCCGGAGGCCCATGTCCGCGTGCCACTGCGATGCGGCATGCTGCGACGTCCCGTCAGCGGCGGCGGACCGGGCGCGTGCCGTCCTTCCCCCGTACCCGTCTGATCCCGGCGGCCTTACGGGCGGTTCGGTGCGAGCGCCGGGTAGCGCAGTTCCAGGCCGAGGACGGCGGCGGGCGGGCGCTCGTGGTAGCGGACCCAGAACGGGGCTGCGCCCTGCTCTGCCTGGGGGCGGCAGCGGTGGCAGAGGAGGCCGCGGGTGAGGCCGGTGTGGGGGTCGTGGTCCTCGGTGTGGGCGGGGCGGCCGCTGTCGGGGGCGGAGCCGCAGACGGCGCAGCGGCCCCGGTGGTAGGCGAGGAGGCGTTCGGCGGGGCGTTGGCGGTGGTCGTAGGGCGGAAGCGGCCAGGACAGGTAGGCGGGGTCGGCGGCGCTCCAGCGCTCCTCCCACCCGGCCCACAGCCGTTTGCGGACGGCGCAGCGTTCGCAGTCGGCGGGGCAGCCGCCTTCGAGGGGCGGGCAGAGCGGGGCGGCGTCGAGGGCGTGGCGCAGGTCGAGGCGCAGGCGTTCGAGGGGCTGGGCGCCGGGTGGGGCCCAGCCGTCGGGGGCGGGTGGGGGCAGCGGGTGGTCGAGGAGGACGGCGGGGGCCATGGCGAGGCGGTCGGGGGTGACGGTGTTGGCCTCGAAGACGAGTTCCGGCACCCGCGCGGCGATGGCTTTGACGATGCGTCCGGGCATGGTGTTGGAGTCCAGCCGTCTGCCGTTGCGGCTGGTCAGCAGGGGACGGCGGCCGGTGTCCGGGTCGCGGCCGTCGACGCGGTGCGGCAGGTAGTCGGCGATGGCCTGCCAGACCTCGTGGGAGGGCTGGTGGGTGATGCTGCCGTCGCCCTTGGGGGCGGGGCAGGTGAGGGTGCGGATCCGGCGGTGCGGGTCCTCCTCGTGCAGGCCCTCCAGGTCGATGCCGACGGCCTGGCGGGGGCGCAGGCCGTCGAGGAGGAGGTGGACGAGGAGGCGGTCGCGGTGCGGGGCGGTGTCGTACGGGCCGCGGCGGTGGTGGCCGGGCAGGACGTCGTCGGCGGCGTACTGGAGGGCCGCGGCCTGCTCCAGGGTGAGCGGTGCGGTGCGGGGCAGCGCGGTGGGTGCGGGGCGCAGCGCGGCGGCGTTGAAGGGGGGCTCGGGGATGTGGCCGGCGTCGGCGGCGTAGGCGTAGAACGCGGCGAGGGCGGCCAGGCGGCGGGCGGGGTTGTGCAGGGAGACGCGCGGTGCGAGTGGGCGGCGTGAGGGCCGGTCGGGGTTGGGGCGGCGCAGGGCGGGGGCGTAGGCCCAGGTGGTGGCCGTCGACTCGTCGGCGTTCCAGGCACCGATGCCGGTGGTCTCCTGGGTGAAGTACAGCCACTCCCGCAGGTCGGCCTCGTAGCGGGTGGGGGTGGTGCCCTGCAGGGCGCGGCCGTGCTTGCCGCGGCCGGCGGCGAGCCACTGGGTGAGGACGTCGTACGGGTCGGGGCGGGTCACCAGGAAACTGTATGCGGGGTGCCGGGGGGTGCTCCGTCTCGGTGGTGCCGGGGTGACCGCGGTCCCGCTGCGGTGGCGCCCGCTCGTCCGGTCGCGTGGACGTCGGCCGACACGGGCGGATGAAGTCGGTGTCCCTGCGGCTGCGGCACGTCGGTCAACAGGTGCCGGCCGGGTCGTGTTCCGCGTCCTGCTCTTCGCCGCTCGCCGGTGCCGTTGCGGGGGAGGGGAAGGTGAGCCTCGCCATGCGTGCGGAGATCTCCTGCCGCCCCTTCAGTGCGGCCTGCACGTCGCGCTTGGGGATCCCGGACGTCTCGGCGAGTTCCTCGATGTCGCCGTCGAAGAGCGGTACGGCCTTCTCCAGTTCCCTCGCGAGCTCTCCCTGGGCCATCTCGACCCGCTCCTTGGCCCGGTCGATCGCGGTGAGGGCGGAGGTCTGGCGGGTCTGCCGCTGCCGGAGGTCTTCGCGCTCCTGCTCCTGGCGCCGCTTCAGGGCCGCGCGCCGGTCCATCGTCTGCTCGTTCCTGCGTGAGGTCATGGCGCGATCCTTGCGCCCCACCGCGCCCGAGTACAGCACCTTCGGGTGAGCCGCCCCGCGTTGTCGCTCGGCGGAACGAATACGCGCTCTGGAAGTGCTCGATTGCGAGCAGATCGGAAGGCGACGGAGAGACGACCAGGAAGGGAGAGAAGCGATCGAGGAAGAGCGGCGGACACGGACGAGATGCCGGAGCGAGAGTGAATGGGCAAGTAGCGTGATCGAGAACAGCACACCTCTTGCTATCCGCCGTTGATCCCGAAGGAGTGCGCCAGGTGCCCTGCTCCGTCGGCCGCCGGACCGGCCGGTACACCGTCGGCGCCCCGACGGGTCACGGCGGGCCCGGGGCCGGCCGGTGATCACCCTCCACCCGATCAGTGCGGGCAGCGGCATCGACTACCTGCTCTCCACCGTCGCCGGCGACGATGTGCGGACCGGTTCGCGCTCGCTGACGGCCCACTGGGAGGGCGGCGGGGACACCCCGGGCGTCTGGCTCGGGGCGCAGGCGGCCGAGCTCGGCATCGCCGGCCGGCGGGTCACCCAGGAGGCTGCCGACGCCCTGTTCAAGGACGCCCTCAGCCCGGTCGACGGCAGCCCGCTCGGCCGGCGCTGGAGCCGTTATCCGAGCGCCGACGAGCTGTACGAGCGGTACGCCGCCGCCGAGCCGCGGGCCACCGAGGAGCGGCTGCTCCGGCTCCGGGCGAAGGCCGAGAAGGAGGGCAACCGGACCGCCCGGTGCGGGTGGGAGATGGTGTTCTCCCCGGTGAAGAGCTTCAGCGTGCTGTGGGGGTGCGCCGACGACACCGAGCGGGCCCGGCTGGAGGCCGTCGAGGAGCGCGCCTTCCGGCGGATCTTCGAACGCGTCGAGCGCGAGGCCTGCATCACCCGGACCGGCCCGACGCCCGCCTCCCAGGTGCAGGTCCGCGCCCAGGGCTTCATCGCCTGCGCGTTCGTCCACCGCAGCAGCCGGGCGGCCGATCCGGCCTATCACCGGCACCTCGCGATCAGCAGCAAGGTGCGGTCGGCGGACGGCCGCTGGCTGGCCCTGGACGCGCGCCATCTGCACCGGATCGCGGTCGCCCTCTCGGAGGCCTACACCGCCGAGCTGGAGCGCGGGATGCACGCCGAGTTCGGCATCCGCGCCGGGGCACGCCCAGACAGCATCCGGCCCGCGAAACGGCCGGTGCGCGAGTTCCTCGGGGTGCCGCTGGGCGCGGTGCGCGGGTTCTCCCGGCGCCGCGAGGCCACCGAGCGGGCCCTGACCCGGATGATCGCCGAGTTCACGGTCCGGGAGGGCCGCGCACCGGAGCGCGCCGAGCAGTACAAGCTGGCCCAGGCCGCCACCCTCCAGTCCCGTCCGGCGAAGACCGCGACCACCGTCGACGGCGAGCGCCGGCAGTGGCGCCGCCGCGCCAAGGCCTACGGCATCAGACGCCCCGACAAACTGCTGCGGACCGCCGCCCGCACCGGCGCCACCCACCCCGCGCCGGGCCCCGACCCGATGGTCGTCCCGAAGGCGATCGACGCGGTGCTCGCCGAGCTGGAGAGCCATCGCGCCACCTGGACCCGCGCCAACGTCGAGGCCGAGGCGTGCCGCCGGCTCACCGCGGTCGGCGCCCACCTCGACGACGACTACCACCGGGTCCTCGCCCGCGTCGTCGACGGCGTCCTCAGCCCCGTCCGGTGCGAGTTGCTGACCCCGCCCGACGTGGTGCCCCTGCCCGCCCGGTACGCCCGCTGCGACGACCGTCCGTCGCTGTTCGCCGAGGTCGGCTCCCGGGTGTGGACCTCCCACGGCATCCGGGCCGCCGAGCGGGCCCTCGTCGAGGCGTCCACGACCCCCGCGCCGGTGCGCCGCCTGACGGCCGGGCAGGTCGACCGGGTCCTCGCGGCCGGCGAGAGCGAGCGGGGCTTCGCGCCCTCCGACGAGCAGCGCGAGGCGGTGCGCCGGATCTTCGGCGCGGACACCCGGGCCACGTGGGTGGTCGGCCCCGCCGGCACCGGGAAGACCACGATCATGCGCCTGGTGAGGGAGGTCGCGCACGCCCATCGGATCCCCGTCCTCGGCCTGGCCGGCGGCCAGGTCCAGGCCGACCTGCTCGCCGCCGAGGCGGGCGTCCGGGCGGAGAACATCGCCAGGTGGCGGACCATGTCCGAGCGCTACGGGCGGGGGCTGCGCCACTGGACGCTCCAGCCCGGCACGATCGTCATCGTCGACGAGTGCGGCCAGGCCTCCACCCCCGATCTCGCCGCGCTGCTCGGCCAGGTCCGGCAGGCCGGCGGGCGGCTGCTGCCGATCGGCGACCCGCGCCAGCTCGGCTCGCCCGGAGCGGGCGGCGCGCTCGCCGACATCGAGGAGAGCGTCCCCGACGCCGTCGTCCGCCTCACCGAGGTCCGCCGTTTCCGCGACCCGGGCGGCACGGTGCGCCGGTGGGAGGTCGACGCGGCGCACCGGCTGTCCGTCGGCGACGCCGGCGCCGCCTTCGACGCGTACGAGCTGCGCGGGCGCGTCCACTGCGGCCCGGCCGCCGCCGTCATGCGCCGGCTCTTCGAGGACTGGCGGCGCGACGTCGACGACGGCCTGAGCTCCGTCATGATCGCCGCCACGGACGCCGCCGTCGCCGAGCTGTCCCGCCTCGCCCGCGTGGACCGCATCGCCCGTGGCCTGGTGGACGACCGGTGCGCGGCCGACCTCGGTGCCCGCGGGCGCGCCGGCGTCGGCGACCTCGTGGTCACCCGGGTGAACGACCGCGGCCTTGCCACCGCCGACCGGCGCCAGTGGGTCCGCAACGGAGACGTCTGGACCGTCGGGGCCGTCGGCGCCGACGGCTCCCTGACCGTGCGCCACCAGCGGACCCGGCGCACCGTCATCCTGCCCCCGGCCTACGTCGCCGACGCCGTCGACCTCGGCTACGCGATCACCTCCGCGCGCTGCCAGGGCGTCACCGTCGACGTCGGCCGCGCCCTGCTCGACACCGGCTGGAACCGCAACGGCGTCTACCCGGCCCTCACCCGGGGCCGCTACGGCAACCACGCCTACCTCGTCACCCAGGCACCCCCCGACGGGGACGGCGGCGAACCCGGGCACCCGCGCACCGCCCGCGAGCTCTGGCACGCGATCGTCGAGCGCGACGGCACCCGGCTCTCCGCGGGCGCCACCGCCCGCCGCCAGGAGGAGCAGGCCCAGTGCCTCGCGACCGCCACCGGCCGCCTCGTCCACGTCCTCGACGAACTCAACGCCGAGGCCGCGCAGCGGGCGATCGCCGCGCTGCTCGGCGGCCACGCCGCCTCCCGACTGGCCGCCGCCGACGCCTGGCCCGCCCTGCGCGCCCGCTGCGCGCGCCTCGCCGACGACGGCTACGACACCGACCGGCTCCTCGTCGCGGCCTGGGCGGACGGGCGGGGCAACGAGACCGACCACCGCACCGGTCGGCCGCTGCGCGACCTGGCCGCCATCGTGGTCGCCCGCCTCGACGCCCTGGCCGAACACCACGGCGAGCGCTTGCGCCTGCCCGACGGCGCCCCTCGGCCCGCGACCGCCCCGACCTACTGGGCCCCGCCCTGCGCCCGGTCCGGCGCCGCGCTCCTGGAGGCGATGGGCCTGGTGCTGCCCGACGCCGACCCCGCCGACCCGCGCGTCACCCTCGCCCACGACCTCGCCGCGCACGCCACCGTCCGGGCGGCCCGCCTGGCCGCCCGCGCCCGCGCGAACGCCCACACCGGCACCGGCTGGGCGGCCGCCCACGGGCCCGAACCCGCCGACGCCGACCGGGCCCGACCGTGGGCCGACCGGATCGCGGCGGCCGCCGCCTGGCGCGACCTGGCCGGCTTCCACGCCACCCGGCCCACCGGTGACGCCCCCGCCGCCTCGCGCACCGAGCAGCGCGGCCTGTGGCGTGCCGCCCAACTCCTCCCCGACGAGCAGCGGCACGCCGCCGAACTCGCCGCCACCGGCCCCACCTGGCTCGACGTGCTCGGCCCCGCACCCGCCCCCGCCCACCCCCACCGCGCGCTCTGGGACCGGGCGGCGGCGGCCGTCGCCGCCTACCGCGACCTGTGGGACCACGGACACGAGACGCAGCCCCTCGGGCAGCGCCCCGAGGAGCCGATCCAGGCCGCCGACCACGACCTCGCCCAGCAGGCGATCACCGCCTGGCAGGGCCGTCCGGCCCCGACCGTCACCGACGAGGAGCAGCGACGGCAGGTCGCCGCACGCGCACGGGCCGCCCGCGTCGAAGCGGCCGAGGCCGCCGACGCGCTGGCCGCCGTCCACGCGGCCCGGCGCCTGGCCGCCCGGGCCCGGCAGCAGGCCGACGACGACCGGGTCCGCGCCGACGCCGCCCGGCGGACGGCCGCC
>NZ_JBEXWT010000138.1:0-5874 GCF_040629945.1 Kitasatospora sp. NPDC005856
GCCGCCTCCACGCCCTGCCCGCCGGGCGGCCAGGCGCCGAGCGCGGCGACCAGCTCGACGGCCCGGCGCTTGACGTCGGGCTGGATCTCGCCGGGGCCGGGCTGCCAGAGGGGCGGGCGGGGCAGCGAGGTGGGCGCTGACGTCGATGTCGGCGTCGGTGTCGGTGTCGGCGTCGGTGTCGGTGTCGGCGTCGGTGTCGGTGTCGGCGTCGGTGTCGGTGTTCCGGTGGGAGTCGCGGCCTGGCCGGTGGCCGCCGACCGCGGCCCGCTCCCGCCCGTACAGCCCGCGGCCCCCAGCACCAGCGCCGCCGCGCCCGCCCGCAGCAGCCCGCGCCGGCCCGTGGCCCGGCCGCCGTCTCCACCCGTCATGCCGTCAGTATGCGGCTCGCGGCACCCGGGCGCCGCGGGCATCGGTCCTCGGTCCTCGGTCCTCGGCCGCCGTCCGGCTACGGCAGCTCCGGGGGCCGCAGGCCGTAGCCCTCCTCGGTGCGCACGATCCAGGAGGGCTCGCCGAGCTTGACCCTCAGCACCGTCATCGGGAACTTCAGCTCGTGGGGGTGGCACGGCGCGTTGTAGACCGTCCACATGATCGAGTACGGCTCGTGCACGCCCTCGCCCAGCTCGATCAGGCCGCGCAGCAGCCTGACGTCGGCCCGGGTGAGCTGCACCTCGCGGCCGTCCACGGTGACGAGCCGGGTGTCCAGATCGACGACGAGGCGCCCGTCGAAGGCGGTCAGCGAGCCCTGCGGCTCCAGGACCACACCGAAGTGCTTCCGGACCCACTCCTCCGCCGCCCGGTCGTCCGCCGCGTTCTCCTCCGCCACGCCGGGCAGCCTAACCGGCGGCGCCCGACGCCGACCAGGCCGCGTTCCAACCGGCCAGCTCGGCCGGGCGGTTGGTGATGATGCCGTCCACGCCCGCCGCCGTGAGGGCCTTCCAGCGGGCGGGCCGGTCGACCGTCCAGACGTTGACCGCGACCCCGGCGGCGTGCAGGTCCCCGATCACGCCGGGGCGGGCGGAGAGCGCGTCGTCGGAGGGGTTGTAGGCGGCCAGGCCGAGGTCGCGGGCGGTGGCGACCGGGTCGGCGTCGAGGTCGCCGCGCAGCAGGCCGAGCGGCAGTTCGGGGGCCAGTTCGCGGGCGTGGCGCAGGGCGTCGACCTCGAAGCTCTGGACGAGGACCCGGTCGGTCATCCCGTGGTCGCGCACCTCCTGGACGATCCGGGCGACCTCGTCGCGACTGTGCGGGCCCTTGATCTCCAGCAGCAGGTTGCCACCGCGGGTGCGCAGGTCCTCCAGCTGGGCGGCCAGGGTCGGCAGGCGGGTGCCCGCGTACGCCGGGGCGAACCAGGAGCCGGCGTCCAGCGCGTCGAGCCGGGCGGCGGTCAGGTCACGGATGCGGCCCTTGCCGTCGGTGGTGCGGTCCACCGTGTCGTCGTGCAGCACGTACGGGACGCCGTCCTTGCTGGGCTGGACGTCGTTCTCGATCCACTCGGCGCCGCCGCGGCGGGCGACCTCGTCCGACACCAGGGTGTTCTCGGGCGCGGCGGAGGAGGCCCCGCGGTGCGCGTACACGGTCGGCGGTGCACCCGCCGGGCGCAGCCGGGCCTCGGCGGCGGGGACGATGGCGGGGACGGGGACAGGGGTCGGGGCGGCAGCCGGGGCGGTGGGCGGCCGCACCGGTGCCCCGGTGAGCGCGACGGCGCCGACGGCGGCCCCGAGCAGCGCGGCGACGAGGGCGGTCCGACGACGGCGCTGCCGGGGGCGCCGGGGGCGTTGCTGGGGTGTCATGTCCCGCACGCTACGGCCGTCCGGCGCTCGGGGCCCGATGACACCGGCATCCGGGGCGTCAGGTCGGCACTCGGAGGACCGTCTGATCATCCCTCCGCCAGCGGCGCCAGCAGCGCCTCCGCCGAGGCCGTCCGCGCGTACAGCACCGACCGCCCGGCCCGGTGGGCGCTGACCAGCCGGGCGTCCCGCAGGGCCGTCAGGTACTGGGACACCGCGGACGCCGACAGCCCGGTGCGCCGGGCGAGCTCGGTCGTGGATGCCGGGGCGCACCAGCTCGGCGAGCAGCGCGTACGACGGGCCGAGCGACGCCAGCCGGGGCCGCACCTGCTCCGCCCAGGGCCGGTGGACGGGGTGGGCGGGCCCCGAGCGCAGCAGCCGCAGGCTCGGCCCGACCTCCCACATCGGGGAGACCGCGAAGCGCATCCGCGCCAGGTCACCCGCCGTGAACAGCAGCTCGGCCGCCACACCCCACCCCCGTGGATTCACACATGTTCGAATCGTTGGCGCTCAGGCCAGTGCAGCGGTGATCATCATGGGCATGACTTCGAACACTGCTGCGAACACCCCTGTCACCGCCGCCGACTCCGGCACCTGGAAGCTCGGCGACCGCACCGTCCACCGGATCGGCTTCGGCACCATGCGCCTGCCCCAGACCGGCCCGGCCCTCGTCCCCCACGCCGTCCCGCGGGACCGCGAGCAGGCACTGCGGGTGCTGCGCCGCGCGGTCGAACTGGGCGTCAACCACATCGACACCGCCGCCTTCTACTTCTCCCCGCTTCGCTCCGCCAACGAGCTGGTCAACCGGGCGTTCGCGCCGTACGCCGACGACCTGGTGATCGCCACCAAGGTCGGCCCCGGCCGCGGCCTCGACGGCGAGTGGGTCGAGCACGCCCGCACCCCCGAGCGGCTGCGCGCCCAGGTCGAGCAGAACCTGCGCCAGCTCGGGCGCGACCACCTCGACCTGGTGAACCTGCGCGTCGTCGGCACCGACTCGGTCGCCGAACGCTTCGGCGCGCTGGCCGAGTTGCGCCGGGCCGGGCTGATCCGGCAGCTGGGCCTGTCCAACGTCCACCCGCACCAGCTCGCCGAGGCGCAGACCATCGCGCCGGTGGTCTGCGTGCAGAACCCGTACGGCATCGGCGCCTCGGCCGCGCAGGACGAGCTGCTGCGGATCTGCGGGGAGCAGGGCATCGCCTTCGTTCCCTTCTACGCGATCGCCGGCGCCGGGCGGGAGGGCGGCGCCGGCGCCGCCCAGGCCGAGCCGGACCCGGTCCGAGCGGTGGCCGAGGCGCGCGGGGTGAGCACCGCGCAGGTGCGGCTGGCCTGGACGCTGCAGCGCGGCCCGCACGTGCTGGCCATCCCGGGCACCGGCGACGTGGCGCACCTGGAGGACAACATCGCCGCCGGGGCGCTGCGGCTGTCGGCCGAGGAGCTGGCGCTGCTGGACGCGGCCCACGCGGCCCACGCGGCCCACGCGGCCCACGCGGGCTGAGCCGGAACCGGGCGCGGCCCGCGGCGCGTCGCTCCGGGACGACGTGATCTTCGTCCACCGTGAGGAGCCCCCGAGCATGACCGACCGCGCCACCCGCTACCTCTACCTGGCCCGCCACGGCGAGGCCGCGTCCGAAGGCGACGGCAGCGGGCTCACCGCCGCCGGACGCCGGCAGGCCGCCCTGCTGGGCCGGCGGCTGGCCGGCCGCCCGCTCTCGGCCCTGCACCACGGCCCGCTGCCCCGGGCGGCCGAGACCGCGCGGCTGGTCGCGGAGCAGCTGACCGGCGTGCGGCCGCAGCCGTGCGAGGAGGCCGGGGACTTCGTTCCGTACGTGCCCGCTCGGGACGAACTCCCGGAGGACAGCGCCGAGTTCCTGCTGGACTACCTCTCGGCCACCACGGCGCGGGAGCGGGCGGAGGGCGCCGCGCTGGCGCGGAGGGCCGTCGAGCGGTTCACCGGGCCGGTGCCCGGCGGCGAGGAGCGGCACGAACTGGTCGTCACCCACGCCTTCCTGGTCGGCTGGCTGGTCCGGCACGCCCTGGACGCCCCGGCCTGGCGCTGGCTCGGCGTCAGCGCCGCCAACGCGGCGCTGACCGTCCTGCGCTACGCGCCCGGCCGGCCGCCCGCGGTGCTGCTGCTGAACGACCAGGGCCACCTGCCGGAGGCCCTGCACTGGACCGGCCACCCGGCCCGACTCCGGTTCTGACAAGTGGTCGAGGGCCCCTTCGGAGGATCTCGGGACCGCCCCCGAAGGCCCGTCGACAGAAATATGCAGACCGGTCTACTATCGCCGCATGGGAGTCAAGGGCGAGGAGACCCGGGCCCGGCTGATCGCCGGCACCAGGGAACTGATCGAGGCGCAGGGCTACTTCGGGACCGGGCTCAACCGGATCGTGGCCGCCACCGGCGCCCCGCGCGGCTCGCTCTACTTCCACTTCCCCGGCGGCAAGGACCAGTTGGTGGCCGCCGCGCTCACCCAGGCCGGCCAGGAGGTCGAGGCGCTGCTCACGGCCCTGGCCGGCGAGGGCGCCGACACCGCCACCCTCTCCGAGCGACTGATCGAGGCCTTCGCCGAACGCCTGGAGCACTCGGACTACACCAGCGGCTGCCCGATCGCCACCGTCGCCCTGGAGGTGGCCGGCACCAACGAGACCCTGCGGACGGTCTGCGCCGAGCTGTACGCGGGCTGGCAACGGGTCCTGGCGGACCGGCTGGAGAGCGAGGGCTTCAGCCCGGCGCAGGCCGAGGCCGCCGCCGGGCAGGCGCTCGCCCTGCTGGAGGGGGCCGTCCTGCTCGCCTCCGTCCGGCGCAGCCGCGAGCCGCTGGACCACGCCCGGCACGCCGTCCGGCATTTGCTCGGCGTCCGCTAGGCGGCGGCGTGCGGGCGACGGGCCGTTCCACGCGCTGCCTGCCGAATGCCACACGCCGCATTCCGCATGCCGCATTCCGCATGCCCAAAAAATATGCAGACCGGTCTACTGATTATGGATTCCTGGAGTTCGCCATGACCCCCGCCCCACCACCCCGCACCCTCGTCCTCGGCGCCACCGGCTTCCTCGGCCGCTGGCTCCTCCTCGAACTCCTCACCCGTGGCGAGCCGGTGGCCGCCGCCGTCCGCGGCACCGGCAGCGCGGACACCCTGCGCCGGTGGCTGCACGACCACGGCGCGGACGGCAGCGCGCCGACCACCGTCACCGCCGACCTCACCCGCCCCGGCCTCGGCCTCTCCCCCGAGGACGACGCCCGGCTCGGCGAGGTCCGCGACGTCCACAACCTCGCCGCCCACTACGCCTTCGGCCTCACCCGCGCCCAGGCCGAACCCGCAAACCTCCACGGCGCCCTCAACGCCCTGCACTGGTCCGCCACCCGGCCCGGGCTGCGACGCCTCGTCCACCTCTCCGGCTACCGCGTCGGCCGCGACCCCCGGCCGCACCACCCGCTCGACCCCTCCGCCACCGCGGCGCTCTACCGCCGCCTCGGCGCGTACGAGGCCTCCAAGCAGCTCGGCGACGCCGCCGTCCGGGTCACCGCGCCCCGCCTCGGTGTCCCGCTCACCACCGTCAACCCCAGCAGCGTCATCGGCCACTCACGGACCGGCGAGGCGGGCCAGTACCTGGGCCCGGCCCAGCTCGTCCGCCAACTCCACCGCGGCCGCCTCCCCCTGCTGCCCGGCACCCGGCGCACCTTCCTCCCGGTCGTCACCGTCGACCACCTGGCCCGCTTCCTCGCCGCCGTCCCCGAGCACGACCGCGACCCGCTCGCCGCCCACACCGTCCTCGACCCCACCACCCCCTGCCTCCCCGACCTGATCGCCGTCCTCGCCCACCACCTCGGCGTCCGCCCGCCCCGCGCGCTGATCCCCGTCCCCCTCGTCCGCCGCCTCCCCCGCGCCCTCACCGGCGCCGACCCGGAGACCCTCACCTTCCTCTCCGAGGACCGCTACGACACCACCTCCGCCGACCGGCTCGCCGCCGACGCCGGCCTCACCCATCCACCCCTCACCCCGGCCCTGACCCGCTGGGCCACCCGCCTGGTCGAGGACGGCTTCGGCGCACCGTGACGGCGGCGCGGGAAGTCGGCCGGGCCGACTTCCCG
>NZ_JBEXWT010000138.1:5884-16807 GCF_040629945.1 Kitasatospora sp. NPDC005856
GGCGGCCCCCCCCGCCGGGCCGCGCCGGGCTGCGCCGCCCGGTGCGGGGGCCGGGGGTGGCCGGCGGGCCCCCCCCCCCGCGCGCCACGAGGCCCGGCAGTCAGTGAGGGGGCCACCGAGGCGGACCGGGCCGCCGTGCCGAACACCGCAAGCCACCAGCCACCAGCCACCCGACGGTTGGCCGCCGGGGCCGCCGGGGCCGCCGGGGCCGCCGCCAGGAGACCACCCGGGGCATCCCCGGGCATCATGGAGACGAGATGATGGCGCGTCAGTTCCGTACCGGAGGAGGCAGGATGGCGTTCCGTTTCCACTTCACCAGCGCGGACCTCGCGCGCACCAGGGTGGCGGGGTCGATGGCGTCGATGGTGGAGCTGAACGTGGCGGTGCGCGTCCTGCAGGACCGCAACCACGAGGTGCGCTTCGGGGCCTGGCGGCGGACGGTGCGCGGGAGGCTGGGCCCGCAGGCCCGGATGGTCCTCGACCTGGTGCCGATGCACGGGGTGTCCCCCGGCTTCCTGAGTCCACCCGGCAGCCGGAGCGTCGCGGAGCTGCTGGAGGGTGTCGCCGCCACGCCGGCCGGACGCATCCGCGCGGACCTCGCCGGCGCGGCGGCCACCCGCCCGCTGCCCGGCTGGGCCCGTACCCTCGGTGAGGACCGCGACCTGCTGGGCCGCCTGGTGGAGGCCCTCGGCCACGTCCACGACGTCCTGCTCGCCCCGTACACGGCGGCCGCCGAGGACGTGCTGGCCGCCGACCGCGCGGCCCGTGGCCGCGACCTGCTGCACGGCGGTGTGGAGCGGCTCTTCGAGCAGCTGCTGCCGGCCCGGATCCGCTGGCGGGCACCGGTGCTGCACGTCGACCTGGCCTCCGGGCTGGACCGGGACATCCACCTCGACGGGCGGGGGCTGCTGCTGGTCCCCTCCGTCTTCGTCACGGGCGCGCCCGTCGTGATCTACGACACCGGACCGCAGCCGATGCTGGTCTATCCCGCCCACCAGCCCGCAGGGGCGGGCCTGTCGGCGGCACCGCCGGCCGACGCGACACCGCTGGGGGCGCCGCCGGCGCTGGCCGCACTGCTGGGCCGCACCCGCGCCGCCGTCCTGCGAACCATCGCGCAGCGGGACGGCTGCACGACCCGTGACCTCGCCACCGCCCTCCACATCTCCGCGGCGAGCGCGAGCGAGCACGCGACGGTGCTGCGAGCGGCCGGGCTGATCGCCACCCTGCGGGACCGGAACACGGCGATCCACACCCCCACCGCGGCCGGCCTGACGCTGCTGGCCGCCGGTACGGGCTGAGGCCCGGCCCCGTGCGGGCGGGGCCGGGCCTCACATCACGGCAGGTCAGCAGGCGTAGCTGGACGAAGCGGTCCACTTGTCGAGCTGCGCCCAGGTGTTGGGGCCGACCAGGCCGTCCTTCGCCAGGCCGACGCAGCCCTGGAACTTCTTCACGTCCGCCAGGGTGCCGTCGCCGAAGATGCCGTCGCGGGTGAGGTTGCTGCTCCTCACCGAGTAGTAGAGCTCGCACTGGAGCTGCTTGACGGCCGTCGACTGGTCGCCGTACGACAGGAACGGCTCGCTGCTGGTGTAGTTGCACCGGCTGGACGCCTGCGCCGAGGCGGCGGGCGCGGCGGCCACGCCGATCGAGAGCGCGAAGGCGGCGACACCGAGCGCAGCGGTGATCTTCTTCATGAGGCCATCCCCTTCCAGGGGCTCGTCAGGAAACCGGGGGCACGACGCGGCACCCGGCGGTTGCCGGCCCGGCGCGGGACCGGGCGGACGCCGGACGGTGCAGCGGCCGGGGGCCATCCCCCGCGTCTTTGACCGCTGCTCTCTCCCGCCGGCACAGCCATCGTGCCGACGGCCCCGCCCCGGTGTCGCCCTCGTTCGGCCTCACCCGAATCACGGGCAATCCCGGCCTCCGCCGCACACCGTGCGAAATCCGCTTGCCGGGCTGTGGAGAATCAGGGGCGTGGCCGTCACCAGAGAGCAAGCAGTCGCGACCGTCGAGTCACTGCTCGCCGAAATGCCCTGGCGTGAGCACGAGTTGGCCATCCTCGGTGTCGTGGAGCACGCCCCCGGGTGGATCGTCGCCTGGAACACCGCCGAGTACGCCCGCACCGGCGACTCGCGTCACCTGCTCGTGGGCGGCGGGCCCTACCTGGTGGACCGGCACGACGGGAGCGTCCACCACATCCCCGCCACCACGTTCAGGTCCCACGACCGGGTGGCCCTCTACCTCCGGCAGGTCAAGGGCATCCGGCCGCTCGACCCGTTGGCGGCGGAGGTGCGCGCCCTCGCACGGGCCGACGGGGCCGTCGCCGCGATGGCCCACCTGCGCCGACGGGCGCGGCGGCTGAGCCTCCCGCAGGCCAAGGCGTACCTGCTGGCCGTACGGGACGGGGCAGAGCCGCCCGAGGCGCTGGCGGACCTCACCGAGGAGAAGGACCCCTGCCCGCCGCTACCGATCCGGACCGTACGGCCGGGGCACGGCTGAGCGCCTACCGCTCGAAGAGCAGCATCGTCCAGTGGACACCGTCCCGGCCGTGCAGGTCGGCGCGGGTGGCGCGGTGGAGGAGGCGCAGGCCGTGGTCGGCGGCGAGGGCGACGGTGGGCTCGGGCGGAAGGTCGAACATCCGCCGGCCGGCCGGGACGGGGCCGTGCCGGATGGTGAGCGCGAGGCGGCCGGCGGGGGCGAGGAGGCGGGTCAGGGCGGCCAGCGCCGACGGGTGCTCGGCGGGGGCGAGGTGCATCCAGACGGCGGTGAGCAGGACGAGGTCGTAGCGCTCGCCCTCGGCGACGAGCAGCGGCAGGTCCGGCAGCGCGTCGGCGACCCAGCGCACGCCCGAGCCGGCGTGCAACCGCTCGCCGACGGCGCGGAGTTCGGGGGTCGGCTCGGCCGCGACCACGCGGTGGCCGAGGGCGGCCAGGGCGGCGGCGTCACGGCCGGTGCCGGCGCCGATGTCGAGGACGGAGGCGGGCGGGGCCGGGTACCGGTGGTACAGCTCGCGGTGCACCTCGGCGAAGCTCACGCTCTCGTACTGGACGGCGAGTTGCTCCGCCGCCTCACCGTACCCGGCCGTCCCCGCGGGTGTGGTCACTCCGCCTCCCGGACGACCACCGCGTCCCCGGCCGCGGCCGCCGCCGCGAAGAAGTCCCGCAGCTCGCGCAGGTCGTGGACGACGAGTTGCGCCCAGGCCTCGGACCACGGCGTCGGGTACCCGAGGTGCGCGGCCGTACGGGCGAGCACGCTGTTCTGCTGGCGGACGAGTTCGCCGAGCGCCGAGTCGCGCAGGAAGGCGGAGGCCGCCGCGACCTGCGCGGGGCGCAGCACCGGCATGCCGCCGTCCGACGGCGTGCCGTCAGCCTGGTGGCGTCCTCCGCCGTAGACGGGCAGTCGGGCGGCCGGGTCGGGATGCAGGCCGTTCTCGGTGAGGGCGAGCTCCATCAGGACGGCGGTGCGCCGCACGCCGAGGGCGAGGCCGGCGGCGGCCAGCCGGTCGTACCGGACGTCGAGGCCGCGTGGCACGAGTTCGCCGAGTTCCTCCGGCGAGCAGTTGTCCACGGCCCGGCCCGGCAGTCGGCGCCAGAAGTGATCCACACTCACCCGCTCAGCGTAGCGAAGTCAGACGGTGGCCACTGCGGCGCCGGTCCGGTTCGGGCCTCCAGGGCCTCTCAGGCCTCGCCCGGGTGCCAGGCGGGCCATTCCCAGGCGCGGTCGACCCAGTGGACCCGCTGGGGGTCGCGCGGGTCGAGGTCGGGGAAGAGCTGGTGGACGCGCGGCTCGAACTCCTCCGGCCCGAGCGGCTCCCAGCCGTGGCCCTCGAAGTGGACCAGGCGGTAGCGGCTGTCGGTCCGGAACTCGGCCACCTCGACCAGGGGTTTGGACGTGCTGTTGGTCTCCATGCCCCCCAGCATGTGGCGCGGTGGCAATCAACGCCCGTCCAGACCCCTCTTCCGGGTCATGTCCCGGCGTCGGCGCGCTCGTTGAGCACGGAAAGGTTCGAGGGGGGCCGCTGGAAGGACGAGCACATGACTGGGCAGCCCACCGGAGGGCAATGGCAGTGGCCGCAGAACGCTTGGCAGCCGCCGCCGGTCCCGACGAATCCGCTACCGCCGTGGCCCGCCGCCACACCGCCGCCGAGGCGGCTGTCACGCAAGGCCTGGACGGCCGCGATGGTCGGGACGGGCGCCGTGCTGGCCTCCGTCCTGGTGATGTGCGGGCCGGGGCCGGGCGACGACGTCAGCGTGGCCGCGCTGCCGGACGCCTCGCCCTCCGCCTCGGACCCGGCGGCGCGGCTGCTGCCGGTCTCCCCGTCACCGGCCACGCCGGCGCCGTCCCCGCTGCCGCCGCCCACCCCGGGCACGGCGGTCCTGGTGGGCGGGCCGGACGCGGCGGCGGCCGCGCCCAGTGCCGGGGCCGGCGCGACGGCCGACGCCGCGCACGCCTCGGCGAGCGCTCACCCCAAGCCGGCGCGCGGCTCGCACGCTCCGGCTCCGGCCCACGGCCCGTCGGCGGCGCCCACCCCGGCGGGTGCCGGGGCGGGCGGCGGGCGGAGCACCATCTGCGACCAGGCCGAGCGGGCGGGCCACTGGCCGGCCGGGTCGGAGTCGGCCCGGCTCTGCCGCAGCATCTACGGCTGAATCCACGGCTGCGCCGAGGGCGGCCCGGGAGCCACGGACGCGGCCGGACCGGCCGCACCGGCCCCCGGGGCTCCCGCCGCCGCCAGCAGTCCCTTGTCCAGCCGGGGCGCCAGCACCCGCGCCAGGGTGTCGGTGATGTGCCCGGTGTCCCGGTACAGCACCACGCCCTCCAACACCGCCGGGCAGGAGGGCCCGGTGCCGGGGCAGAGCAGTGGGCCGAGGTCGAGGGTCCGCACCCCGTAGCGGGCGGCGAGCCCGCCGTCCAGCACGGGATCGGGCTCGAAGGCGGTGTCGCGCGGGAAGGAGCAGGCGTCCGAGCGGCCGTCGGAGGCGGCCAGGCAGGTCGGGATGTCCTTGCCGGGCATGGGGGTGTCGCCGAGGTAGGCGAGCGGGGCGCCGAGCGCGGTGAGCCGGTCCAGGGTGCGGGTCCACCCCTCGGTGCGCTCCTCCTGGCTGCCGTACCGGTTGAGCCCGGCCATCAGGACCAGGCGCGGCTTGGGGCCGGAGGTCAGCCGGGTGAGGGTGTTCTCGCGCCAGCGGTCGCACTCCTCGAAGGTCCGGCCGAGCACGTTGTTGCGCACGGTGAGGGTGGCCAGCGGGCAGCCGGGCTTGACCAGGACCTCCAGGGCCCAGTGCCGCTGTTCGGCCAGGGCGAGGCCGGCGGAGATCCACTGCCCGGCGTGGGAGTCGCCGAGCAGCACGATCCGGTCCGGGCTGTCCTCGGCGCCGAAGAGGCAACGCGGGCTGCTGTCGGCGTTGAGCGGGATCTCGCAGCCCTTGCCGGGCGGGAAGTCCTCCCGGGCCCGGGCCAGCGAGGGGGTCAGGGCGAGCACCCGGGTGCCGGGGGCGAGCAGGCTCGGGCCGTCGGCGGCTCCGGCGGGGGCCGCCGCGGGCCCGGCGGAGGGGTCGCCGAGGGCGCGCACGGTACCGCCGCCGAGGGTGAGCGCGGCGATCAGCGGGATGACCAGGGCGCTGGCGCCGACCGCGAGCCCGCGCCGGGGGGCCGGGCTGCTGCCGTACCGCAGCGGTTGCTCGACCAGCCGCAGGGTGAGCCAGGCGGGCAGCGCACTGGCGGCGGTGAGAACGAGCAGGGTGGTCCAGGGCAGGGTGCCGTAGCGGGCCTGGGCGATGGTCAGCACCGGCCAGTGCCACAGGTACCAGGCGTAGGAGAGCCGTCCGGCGGCGCGCAGCGGGCGGGTGGCGAGCAGTCGTCCGGCGGAGGTGGCGCCGGGGGTGCCGTGCCCGGCGAGCAGGACGGCGGCGGTGCCGAGGACGGGCAGCAGCGCGGCGGTGCCGGGGAAGGGGGTGCTGCGGTCGTACAGGAACACCGGCGCGACGACGGCCGCCAGGCCCAGCCAGCCGAGCACCCGCAGTGACCACGCGACCGGGGCCCGCCCGCCGCGGGCGGCCAGGGTCGGGCCCACCAGCGCGACGCAGGCGCCGGCCGCGAACTCCCAGAGCCGGCTGCCGGTGGAGAAGTAGGCGAGCGGCGCGGAGGTGGCCGTCCAGCGCAGGCAGAGCGCGAGCGAGACGCCGCCGACGGCCACCGTGGCGAGGGTGATCGCCAGGGTGCGGCGGCGCCCGTGCAGGAAGCGGGCGAGGCCGAGCAGCAGCACGCCCCAGAGGAGGTAGAACTGGTTCTCCACCCCCAGCGACCAGAAGTGCTGCAGCGGGCTGGGGTCGCGTTCGGCGGCCAGGTAGTCGGTCTGTTCGCCGACGAAGCGCCAGTTGGCGAACTGGCCGGCGGAGGCGATCAGGTCGTGGGCGAGGTCGGTGCCGCGCAGCGGGTCGAGCAGGGCGCCGCCGGCGACGGCGGTGGCGACCAGCACGGTGGCGGCGGCGGGCAGGATGCGCCGGGCGCGGCGGGCGGCGAAGTCCCACAGGCCGAGCGGGCGGCCGACGAGCAGGCCGGTGATCAGGAAGCCGGAGACGACGAAGAAGACGTCGACGCCGACGAAGCCGCCGGTGAGGCCCGGGACGGCGGAGTGGAAGGCGAGGACGGAGAGCACGGCGACGCCGCGCAGCCCCTCGATGTCGGGGCGGAAGGCGGTGCGTCGGCGGGCCTGCCCGGTCTCGGCGACGGCGGCGCGCCGCGGAGCGGCGGGCTTCCGGTCGACCACGACGACGCCGGGCAGTAGGTCGGTGGGTATGGCGGACGGCTCCGAGGACGGTGCGGAGGACGGCTCTGAGGACGGTGCGGCCGTTGACACGGCGGTGCTCCTTGCAGGGCTGGCAGCGGTTGTCGGGCCCGCCGGGCCGATGGGGCGGCCGGGCGGTGTCCGCGCCGGTGGGGCGACGCGCAAGGAAGAGCGGGAAGAGCGGAAGAGCAGGGAGAGCAGGGAGATCGGGAAGCTCGGGAAGCTCGGGAACGGCAACAGTCAGGCGTTGCCAGCGAACTGACGGCGGATCAGAAGATCAGCGGATCGGCCCAGCCGGAGGCCAGCAGCCCGCACAGCAGCAGAACGGCGGTGACGGCGACGGCCTCGGCCCGCCCGAACCCGAGGTCGGAGCGGCCCGGTGCGGGCGCGGCGACCTCGCCGACGGCGGTTCCCTTGCCGCCACCGGCCCCGTTCAGCAGCGGCCACAGTTCCCGGATCAGCGGGATCATGGTGTACGCGGTGAGTGCGAGCAGCCCGGCGAGCGCCCAGTACGGCTGCCAGCCGTGCAGCAGCGCGGCCCGGACCAGTCCGGCGGCGCCCGCGAGGACGACGAGCCCGAGCCAGCCGACCCCGATCCGGGCGACGGCGCGGGCGAGTGAACTGCCGCCGGACACGGCGCCGGTGGGCACCCAGTCGGCGGAGCGGCGGCGCAGCGCGTGCGCGATGGCGACCACGTGGCAGAGCCCGCCGAGGAGTTGGACCCTGGTGACCTCGAAGCGCCAGCGGGTGCGGGACATCGCGGGCAGCAGCACCAGGGCGACCCAGATCGGCGGCAGGAACGGCAGCACCTGCCAGGGCTGGATCTCCTCGGGCCGGAAGAACAGCATGATCAGGGCGGGCAGCGGCACGGCGAAGACGTTCACCGCGCTGGTGACGTAGCCGAGGATGCCGTTCCAGAAGCAGAGCCGGGCGGATCGGGAGAGCGGGCCCCTGCGGAAGTCCGGGTCGCGGACGAGGGCGAGGGAGCCGAGGCACCAGCGGTACTGCTGGCTGATGAAGGCGGGCAGGCCGGTGGGCGACATGCCCTTGGCGACCAGCGCGGGGACGTAGCGGGTGGCCCATCCGGCGCGGGCGAGGGCGAGGCCGGTGTAGAGGTCCTCGCTGTGGTCGATCTCGGCGAAGCCGCCGATCCGCCGGAGCGCGGCGCGGCGGTAGAGGGCGTTGGTGCCGCAGCAGACGGTGCCGTCCTGCGCGTCCCGGGAGGGCTGGA
The DNA here is from genome assembly GCF_040629945.1 of Kitasatospora sp. NPDC005856. Taxonomy (NCBI): domain Bacteria; kingdom Bacillati; phylum Actinomycetota; class Actinomycetes; order Kitasatosporales; family Streptomycetaceae; genus Kitasatospora; species Kitasatospora sp. NPDC005856. Next base: position 13,897 of record NZ_JBEXWT010000138.1, read on the forward strand.
TCCAGCGGTAGAAGATCTCCTGGGTGGCTCCCGCGGCGCGTTCGAGCCAGGACATGTCGGCGTCCGTGTCGAAGCACTGCGGGCTCTGCACGATGCCGACCTCGGGGTTGTCGAGGTAGGGCACCAGGTGGTGCAGGAAGTCGGGGCGGGGGCAGAAGTCGGCGTCCAGGACGGCGACGATCTCGCCGGTTCCCTCGGCCAGGCCGTGGTTGAGGTTGCCGGCCTTCTTGAACCGGCCCCGGTCGGGCCTGGCGTGGTACCGGAAGCCGTAGGACTCGGCGAGTCGGCGCACCTCGGGGCGGCCGGCGTCGTCGAGGACCAGGACGGTCAGCTCACCGGGCCAGCGGACGGCCGCGGTGTACCGGTAGGCGTTGTCGAGGACGGCCAGCGGTTCGCCGCAGGTCGGCAGCAGCAGGTCGACGCTCGGGGCGCGGTCGGGGTTCCAGGCGCGCAGCAGCAGGTCGTGGGAGTCCCGGGTGAAGCGCCGGGCGCGTTGGCCGTCGGTGAGCGAGAGCAGCCAGGTGGCCGCGTTGAGGACGGTGAGCACCAGGAAGGGCCAGAGCAGCGGCTTGCTGAGGGCGAACAGGCCGAGCGTGGCGGTGGCTCCCGCGTAGGAGAGGGTGGCGCAGAGCAGCACCCAGCGGCGCTGCGGGCCGAAGTACCAGTAGAGCTCCTCGTCGTCGGGCGGAGCGGGCAGGCGGTGGTCGTCCTGGTCCGCGGGTGTCCGGCGCGGACCGGTGTCGGGTGCGGGCATGGCGGTGCCATGGAGTACGGGCATGCGGAAATGGCCCCCTGGGCAGCGGACGGAGCGTGGCCGTTCGCGCCCAGCTTCTCACATTGGCCTAGACCAATAATGAACGAGGTATGACATCTCCGCATCGCCCCAGCTCAGCGAGTTGACAGCCCGTCACCTGCGGAAACCCGGTCCAGCGGAACTGAACCGAACCCCGAGGGCGGGCCGTTCCAGGGGGCCGTCGACTCCCCTGGCGGCCACCGTTCCGGCACGGCTACAGCCGTCGACTTCCGTACACGGAGCTCCACTCCCTCAGGAATCCGCCTTCAAGTCCTTGACGAGGTGGGCGAACCGCAGGTCCGGCCGGAGCGGGATGCCGAAGCGCTCGTCGCCGTACGGGAAGGGGCTGAAATCCCCGGTGCGCCGGAAGCCGCGCCGCTCGTACCAGGCGATCAGCTCGGCGCGCTGCTCGATCACCGTCATCTCCATCGCGCCGACGCCCCACCGCTCGACGGCCAGCCGCTCCGCCTCGGCCAGCACGGCCCGGCCGATCCCGCCGCCCTGGAGCCCCGGGCGCACCGAGAACATGCCGAAGTACGCCCTCTCGCCCTGCCGTTCCAGCTGGCAGCAGGCGAGCAGTTCGCCGTCCCGCTCGGCGAGCAGCACCAGGCCCTCGGAGTGGCCCACGGCCTCCGCGACGGCCTCCGGGTTGGTGCGCCGGCCGTCCAGCAGGTCCGCCTCGGTGGTCCACCCGGCCCGGCTGGAGTCGCCCCGGTAGGCGGATTCGACCAGGGCGACCAGCGCCGGGACGTCGGCGGGCGTGGCGGGACGGAACACGGGCTCCCCGTCGGGCCGGGCGGAGTCGGTGGCGGTCTCGGTCATGGCTGGTCCTCTCCTCACGTGCGGGGCCGCCCGTGGTGGCCGGCCCGCGGGCATCGTGCCACAGCACCCCGAACGCACCCGGACCCACCCCGAGGCCGCCCCGAGCCGGCTCCGCCCCCTCTCCCGGAGCGCCGTTCCGCGGCCGGACGCACCGGCAGGACCGGCAACCCCGTTGCCGGTCCTGGCGCTCCGGCACATCTGATGTGCGTTCACTATGTGAAAAAAGATGCCTGGCGGCGTCGCCAGGTGCATGGCTACTCTGCGGTACGGCCGGTCAGGCCCCGGCCGTACCGGGTCATTTCGACCTTCCCCACGCTCGGACCAGAGGAGTGCCCCATGCCCCGCTCTTCCCGCTCCGCCCGTCCCACCGGCACCGACAGACCGGCCGTCCGCCGCCTGCCCGCGCTGGCCGCCCTCGCCGCCGCGACCGCCCTGGTCGCCGGCGTGGCCGCCCCCGCGTACGCGGCCGAACCCGCCCCCGTCGCCCCCGTCGTCGAAGGCCACCCCGGCTTCCACCCCGAGCAGGACTTCGCGGGCTCCACCGTCGCCGCCCGCGAGGGCCGCGGCCCCGCCGCCCCGTTCGCCTCCCTCGCCGCCACCCAGACCCCGGGGCTGGACGTCTCCGGCTACCAGGGCAACGTCAACTGGTCCTCGGTCGCCGCCAACGGCGCCAAGTTCGCCTACGTCAAGGCCACCGAGGGCACCGGCTACACCAACCCGTACTTCGCCCAGCAGTACAACGGCTCCTACAACGCCGGCCTGATCCGCGGCGCCTACCACTTCGCGCTGCCGAACGTCTCCTCCGGCGCCACCCAGGCCAACTACTTCGTCAGCCACGGCGGTGGCTGGTCCGCCGACGGCAAGACCCTGCCGCCCGCGCTGGACATCGAGTACAACCCCTACGGCGCCACCTGCTACGGCCTCAGCCAGAGCGCCATGGTCAGCTGGATCCGCGACTTCAGCAACACCGTGCACTCCCGCACCGGCCGCTACCCCACCATCTACACCACCACCAACTGGTGGACCCAGTGCACCGGCAACAACGGCGACTTCGGCACCACCAACCCGCTCTGGATAGCCCGCTACTCCACGTCCGTCGGCACCCTGCCGAACGGCTGGAGCTACCAGACCTTCTGGCAGTTCGCCGACTCCGGCACCTTCCCCGGTGACCAGAACTACTTCAACGGCGCGGCCGACCGCCTCCGCGCCCTCGCCCTGGGCTGACGCATCCGCGCCGGGGGGGGGGGCGCCCCCGCGCCCCCCCCCCCCGGGGGGGGGGGGGCCGGGGGCGGGGTG
>NZ_JBEXWT010000139.1:0-16115 GCF_040629945.1 Kitasatospora sp. NPDC005856
CTGCCGCCATCTGGCACAACTGGACCATCGACGCCCCGATCAAGCGATCACTCATCGCCTATGACCACTGAAGACATCGGACTCATTCATCTAGCGCCCCTCCAGCACCCTCCGGGTCCGGTCCCAGACCTGCCGGTCCACCGCGCCGGCCCGGCGGCGGAAGGCCGACAGCGGCACCTCGCGCAGTTCGTCGGTCTCCAGCCAGCTGGCCCGGCCGTCCCGGTCGCCGACCGCGCCGGGCGGCAGCGGTAGCACACCCGGGCGCCCGGCGTGGTGCTTGCTGGTGATCTTCGCGACGGTGGCGGTCCGGCCGTGCACCCGCAGCACCAGGCACGGGCGGTCCTTGGACCCGGGCCCGTCCTCGAACGGGACCTGCGCCCACCAGATCTCCCGCGGCTCCGGGCCGGCCCCCGTCCGCGGCCGCGGGCCGGTCGGACCGGCCGGGCGCGGGGCCGGACGGGTGCGCCGAACCAGGGCCGCCGCGGCGGCGGCCAGCAGCGCGACGCCCAGCAGCGCCAGGACGAGCCAGGTGGCGGTCATGCCGTTCATGCGGCGAACCGTACCGGTCGAGGGTGAACGCCACCACCGTGCGGGCCGTGACGGCCGGGCATTTGTCCGCACATTGCTCCCGGTCCGTCACGGAACGGCCACAATGCCCGTTATCGGCCCGGAGTCCCGCCCGGCCCGGCAAGGCTGCGTCACGAACGTCCGCCCCCGTCCCCCCGGAGGTGCCCCCGTGACCCGTGGCCCCGAGCTGTGGTCCTACGCCGAGATCGCCCGCCACATCAACGTCCGGCCCACGACCGTCCGCAGCTACCGCCGGCACCGGCTGCTGCCCGATCCGGACGTGATCGACGGCAGCGGCCACCCGCGGTGGTACCCGTTCACCATCCGCGCCTGGGCCCGCAACCGGCCCCGGCACCGCTGATCCCCGGCCCGTCAACCGCTCCCGCCGCCGCTCCCGGCGTTCTGGTGATTCCGCCCACAGCCCGGCACGGGGACGGGGGCAAAGTGCCGCTCCGCCCTTACCCTCGACACACCAACGCAGTGCTACCGGCCGGTTCGACGGGCCCGGCCTGCCGTTTTCCATGCTGTTTTCCACCTGTTCGGTGGAGGACGGCGATGCCGTTTTCCAGCAGCAGCCAGGATGTGTCGGGGCGGAGGGGCTCGGATGAAACTGACCGTGGTGGGGTGCTCGGGGAGCTTCCCGGCCGCCGACTCGCCCTGCTCCAGCTACCTGGTCGAGGCCGACGGCTACCGCGTCGTCCTCGACCTCGGCAACGGAGCCCTCGGCGCCCTCCAGAAGTACACCGGCCTCTACGACGTCGACGCCGTCCTGCTCAGCCACCTGCACGCCGACCACTGCGTCGACCTCTGCGCCTACTGGGTGGCCCGCAACTACCGCGCCGAAGGCTGTCCCGAGCTGCTGCCCGTGTACGGCCCGGCCGGCACCGCCGAGCGGCTCGCCCGCGCCTACGACATGCCGGAGAACCCCGGGATGAAGGAGGTGTTCGAGTTCCGCACGCTCACCCCCGGCAGCTTCGAGCTCGGCCCGTTCCGGATCGACGTCGCCCAGGTCAACCACCCCGTCGACGCCTTCGCCTTCCGGCTGGAGCACGACGGCCGCTCGCTGGTCTACAGCGGGGACACCGGGGAGAGCGCCGAACTCGTCGAACTCGCCCGCGACGCCGACCTCTTCCTCTGCGAGGCCGCGTACATCGACGGGCGCGACACCTACCAGGCCGTCCACCTCAACGGCCGCGAGGCGGGCGAGCACGCCGCCGCGGCCGGCGCCCGCCGGCTCGTCCTCACCCACATCCCCCCGTGGACCGACGCCGAGCACAACCGGCGGGACGCCGCGGCCGCCTACCCGGGGCCGGTCGAGGTCGCCCGGGCCGGTGCGGTGTACGAGATCTGAGCAGCTCGGCGGGGTTCCGCGGGCTGGGCGGGGCTCCCGGGAAGGAAGTTCCGGGACGACCTGCAACCTCGCCGCCCCCGGACGTCCTGGTCAGTGAGCGGCGGCCCGCCGCCGCCGTCGCGCCAACTGACCGTCCGCCGTGCGCGGTCCGGCCGGGACGCCCGGGCGCCCCGGCCGGACCGCGCACGGTCGTGTCAGCGCCGCCCGGGCACCGGCAGCCCGAGGTGGTGCCGCAGGGTGGGGCCGGTGTAGTCGGTGCGGAACACCCCGCGCTCCTGGAGCAGCGGCACCACCCGGTCGACGAACTCGTCCAGGCCGCCCGGGGTGACGTGCGGGACGAGGATGAAGCCGTCGGCGGCGTCGTTCTGCACGAAGTGGTCGATCCGCTCGGCGACGGTGGCGGGCGAGCCGATGAAGGACTGCCGGCCGGTCAGCTCGATCACCAGCTCGCGGCTGGTCAGCTTCTTCTCCGCGGCCACGGCCCGCCACCGTTCGGCGACGGCCACCGGGTCGGTGTGCCGGACCCTGCCCTGGACCAGGTCGCTGTTCGGGTCGGGGTCGACGGTCGGCAGCGGTCCGTCCGGGTCGTGGTCGGACAGGTCGATGCCCCAGAGCTGCTCCAGGAAGGTGATCGCGGTCTGCGGGCTGACCTGGGCCCGGCGGATCTCGTGGGCCCGTTCGGCCGCCTCGGCGTCGGTGTCGCCGAGGGCGAAGGTGGCCGCGGGCATGATCTTCAGCTCGTCCGGCTTGCGTCCGTACGCGGCGAGCCGGCGTTTGACGTCGGTGTGGAAGGCCTGGCCGTCGGCGAGGGTGGAGTGCCGGGAGAAGACCACGTCGGCGGTGGCGGCGGCGAACTCGCGCCCCTCGTCGGAGTCCCCGGCCTGGATCACCACCGGGTGGCCCTGCGGCGGCCGCGGCAGCGACAGCCGGCCCTCGACCTCGAACTGCGGGCCGGAGTGCCGGACGGGTTCGTCCCCGGCATCCCAGAACTCCCGTGCCAGCTGGACGGATTCGGCGGCGCGGGTGTAGCGGTCGGCTCGGTCCAGGAAGCCGCCGCGGCGGAAGTTCTCCCCGGTGAAGGCGTCCGAGGAGGTGACCACGTTCCAGGCCGCGCGGCCGTCGGAGAGGTGGTCCAACGAGGCGAAGCGGCGGGCCAGTTCGTACGGCTCGTTGAAGGTCGCGTTGACGGTGGCGGCCAGGCCGATCCGTTCGGTGACGGCGGCCAGCGCGTTGAGCACGGTGATCGACTCGGGGCGGCCGACCACGTCCAGGTCGTGGATGAGGCCCTTGGACTCGCGCAGCCGCAGGCCCTCGGCGAGGAAGAAGAAGTCGAACTTCCCGCGTTCGGCGGTCTGCGCGAGGTGCCGGAAGGAGGAGAACTCGATGTGGCTGCCGGAGGCCGGATCGCTCCACACCGTGGTGTTGTTGACGCCGGGGAAGTGCGCGGCGAGGTGGATCTGCTTGAGCGGTCGGTCCGTCATCGGGTCACCTCGGCGAGGGCGGGGGCAGCGGGGGAAGCGGGGGAAACGGTGAGGGCGGTGGCGGTGGCGGGGCGGACGGCGTAGCGGCTGGCCGGGCGGGCCAGGCCGAGGTGGTCGTGCAGGGTGCGGCCGGTGTACTCGGCGCGCAGCAGGCCCGCGGCGCGCAGGGCGGGGGCGATCCGGTCGGCCAGCGCGGCCAGGTCGCGCGGCGGGTCGGCGGGGGAGAGGTGGAAGCCGTCGACGCCGGTGCCGGGCGCGGTGAGTTCGGCGAGCAGCCGCTCGTCGGCGGCCCGGTCGGGCAGGGCGGACAGGGCGGTGTCGAGCCGGGCGAGGATGCGCGGGCCCTCGCCGGCTCGCAGCCGCAGTTCGGTGGCGGCCGTCAGCCGGGTGGCGCGGTCGGGGGCGTCGAGCAGCACGACGTCGGCGTGCCGGATCGCGGCGGCGACCCGGGCCCGCCCGCCCGGGGAGGCGTCCGGCGCGAGGTCGGCGGCGGCGACCGGCACCACGACCACCGGGCGGCCCTGCGGCGGGCGCGGGGTGATGGACGGGCCGCGGACCGAGAAGTGCGGGCCCTCGAAGTCGATGTAGTGCAGCTTGTCGCGGTCGATGAACCGCCCGGTGGCGGTGTCGCGGATCTCCGCGTCGTCCTCCCAGCTGTCCCAGAGCCGGGCGGCCACCTCGACGGCGTCGGCGGCCTCGGCCCACAGCTCGTCCTCGGCGGCGACCGGGCGGCGGCCGAAGGCCCTCGCCTCGGCCTCGGTCGTGGAGACGCCGACCAGCCAGCCGGCCCGGCCCTCGCTCGCCCAGTCCAGGGTGTTGACCGAGATCGAGGTGTGGAAGGGCTCGGTGTGGGTGGTCGTGACGGTCGGCACCAGCCCGACCCGGCCGGTCAGCGGGGCGATCCGGGCGAGGGCGGCGAGCGCGTCGGGGCGGCTCGGCGCGGCGGCGAAGGAGTCGTCGAGGGTGACGAAGTCCAGGGTGGCCCGTTCGGCGAGGCGGGCGAGGTAGGCGTAGTGCCCGGCGTCGAAGCGGCCGGGGCTGTCGACGGCGGCGGACAGGTGCAACTGGCGGGGCATGGTGAGCCTGACTTCCTCGTGCGGACGCGAGCGGGCACCGGCGCGACCGTGCGGAGGGCACGGGTGCGCGGTGGCACGCTGGAGCGCGGTGGCGGCCCGCGGGCGGAGCCCGTACGGGCGGGGGAGGGAAGGACCGGCGCCGGGCGGAACGTCAGCCGGGCGGCGGCGGGGGAACGGTCAGCTCAGCCGCGACACGCCGCGGACCACACGCGACCGAAGTCGATGTGGCTGCGGGTGACCAGCGGGCACGAGGCGTTCACCGCTTCAGTTGACCAGGGCGTCCGTCGGTTCGTCAACCTCCGTCTCGGGACCCGGATACGCGGAAGGCCCCGGCCCGCCGCTGGGGGAGCAGCGGCGGGCCGGGGCCTTCGAGGCGGGCGGTGGCGCGGGCGTCAGGCCTTGGTGACGTCCTCGATCTCGTCGTCGTCCTCGCGGCCGGGGGTCTTGAGGTCGAACTTGGTGATCGCGAACCGGAACGCGAAGTAGTAGATCGCCGCGAAGACCAGGCCGATCGGGATGATCAGCCACGGCTTGGTGGCCAGGTTCCAGTTGAGGGCGTAGTCGATCAGGCCGGCCGAGAATCCGAAGCCGTCGTGCACGCCCAGGGCCCAGGTCACGGCCATCGAGATGCCGGTGAGCACCGCGTGGATCAGGTAGAGCACCGGGGCGATGAACATGAAGGAGAACTCGATCGGCTCGGTGACACCGGTCACGAAGCTGGTCAGCGCGAGCGAGATCATCAGGCCGAGGACGGCCTTGCGGCGCTCGGGGCGCGCGGTGTGGGCGATCGCGAGGGCGGCGGCCGGCAGGCCGAACATCATGATCGGGAAGAAACCGGACATGAACTGTCCGGCGGTCGGGTCACCGTGGAAGAAGCGCGGGATGTCGCCGGTCCAGGTGTGGCCGGAGGCATCGGTGAAGCTGCCGACCTGCTGCTGGAAGAAGGTGTTCAGGAACTGGTGCATGCCGATCGGGATGAGGCCGCGGTTGGCGACGCCGTAGATGCCCGCGCCGCCGGCGCCCAGGCCGGTCAGCCAGTCGCTGGCGTTGGTCAGACCGGTGCCGATCGGGCCCCAGATCAGGCCCATGACGACGCCCAGCAGGGTGCCGACGAAGGCCATGATGATCGGCACGAGACGGCGGCCGTTGAAGAAGCCGAGCCAGTCGACGAGCTTCTTGCGGTGGTACTTCTGCCAGATCACGGCGCTCAGCAGGCCGACGATGATGCCGCCGAAGACGCCCGGGTTCTGCGGCTTTCCGGCCGGCAGGGCCTCGGTGACGCTGCCGTCGATCGGGAAGACGGTGAGCACGTTCTTGAAGACCAGGTAGCCGACCAGGGCGGCCAGCGCGGTGGAACCGTCGGCCTTCTTGGCGAAGCCGATCGCGACACCGACGCAGAACAGCAGCGGCAGATTGGCGAACACGGCGTCACCGGCGGTGGCGAAGACCTCGGCGACCTTCCCCCAGCCGAGCCCGTCCTTGCCGAACACGTCGGGCTGGCCGAGCCGGAGCAGGATGCCTGCGGCCGGGAGGACGGCGACGGGCAGCTGGAGGCTGCGGCCGATCTTCTGCAGACCCTGGAGGAGGTTCTGGCCGAACTTCTTGGCGGGGCTGGGTGAGGCCGGAGCCGTGGCGGGCGCCGATGCCTGCGCAGACTGACTCATGGGGGTGGGTTCCTTACGGCATGGCGGTCGGTCGGGGGACGGAACAGGGGGCCAACCGCGAACTGGTCTACACCACACGTGGTGTAGACCAGTTTTGTAGCACGGGTGGAGAAGTCGAGGAACCCCGGAAAGCGGTGCGGCGGGGAAGCGCTATGAAATCGAAACCTACTCACGAATGGCGATCATGGTGTCCGCCGCGATTGGGATTTTGGCCGACCGCGCAACAAAATCGATTTTGGCTAATCGCGCAACAAAAGCACAGCCTGCCCTGCCAGGCGCGTTGGGGCGGGGCAGGCGGTCTTTCCGAAATGCCGGAGGCCCCCGGACCGGCGGTCCGGGGGTCAATGCGGGGATAACCCCGGCGGCGCTCGGTTTCAGGCCTTGGTGACGTCCTCGACCTCGGCCTCGTCCTCCCGGCCGGGTGTTTTCAGGTTGAATTTGACGATGATGAACCGGAAGAGCGCGTAGTACACGGCGGCGAAGCCGAGGCCGATCGGGATGATCATCCACGGCTTGGTGGCCAGCCCCCAGTTGATCACGTAGTCGATCAGGCCGGCCGAGAAGCTGAAGCCGTCGTGCACCCCGAGTCCCCAGGTCACCGCCATCGAGGCGCCGGTCAGCAGCGCGTGCACGGCGTACAGGGCGGGGGCGATGTAGGCGAAGGAGTACTCGATCGGCTCGGTGACGCCCGTCACGAAGGAGGTCAGGCCGACCGAGAGCATCAGGCCGTAGATCTCCTTGCGCCGGTGCGGCTTCGCCGAGTGCGCGATCGCGAGCGCGGCGGCGGGCAGCGCGAACATCATGATCGGGAAGAAGCCGGACTGGAACTGGCCGGCCGTCGGGTCGCCCCCCAGGAAGCGCGGGATGTCGCCGTGCACGATCGTGCCGTCCGGCTTGACGAACTCCCCGAACTGGAACCAGACGAAGGTGTTCAGCAGCTGGTGCATGCCGATCAGCAGCAGCGCGCGGTTGAAGACGCCGAAGATGCCGGCGCCGGCCGCGCCCAGGTCGGAGAGGGTCTGCGAGAAGTCGTTCAGGCCGCGGCCGATCGGCGGCCAGACCCAGAGCGCCAGCACCGCCGTCAGCATGCCGACCAGGGCGGTGATCATCGGTACCAGGCGGCGGCCGTTGAAGAAGCCGAGCCAGTCCACCAGCCGGGTGCGGTGGTACCGGACCCACAGCCAGGCCGACATCAGGCCGATCAGGATGCCGCCCAGCACACCCGGGTTCTGGAACGTCGCGGCCGCCGCCTTCGCCGAGGTGTAGTCCACGCACTGGTCGCTGACCAGCACCGTCGGCGGTTTGCAGTGCTCCGGGAAGGCGTGCAGGACCCGGAAGTAGACGAGGAAGCCGACCACGGCGGCCAGCGCCGTCGAACCGTCGGCCTTCTTCGCCATGCCGATCGCCACGCCGACGCAGAACAGCATCGGCAGGCCGAAGGCGGAGTCGAGCAGTGCGCCGCCGGCCGCGGCGAAGACCTTCGCGACGTTGTCCCAGCCGAGCCCGTCCTTGCCGAAGACGTCGGGCTGGCCGAGCCGGTTGAGGATGCCCGCGGCGGGGAGCACCGCCACCGGGAGCTGCAGGGAGCGGCCCATCTTCTGGAGGCCGCCGTAGAAGGTGTGCCACCAGGTGGTCTGCGGGGTCGTGGCGCCTGCCGAACTCATCCTTCGTCCTCCGGGAGCAGTTGCCGACCGGCGGGCCCCTGCGGGACCCTCGGGCGGGCTCGGGAACGCCCGGGGCCGTTCCTGCGTTCCTCGGAGTACACATATATTGGTGTAGACCACTTGGAAGCAGGCTGCACTCCGGAGGCGCGAGCCGCGCTGATCGCCATCCTCGGGCGGCGGTCGGGGGCCTGCTCGCCGGAATCGGCCGAAAGTGGACTAACGTGGCGGACCGGACCGGCACGGGTGATGCTGGTCGCGCTGCTCGCCGGCACGACCGCAGCCGAACCCGCGTCAGCCGATCGGCACCGACCTCGCCGCCCGGCGGTCGAGGGACACCCCAGCACCAGCGCAGGACGGCACCCGGCAGAGCCGCCGAAGGGCCGAGACAGAGGGAGAAACCAGATGGCCAGCAAGGCTGAGAAGATCGTCGCCGGTCTGGGCGGCATCGACAACATCGAAGAGGTCGAGGGCTGCATCACCCGCCTGCGCACCGAGGTCAAGGACGCCTCCCTGGTCGACGAGGCCGCCCTCAAGGCCGCCGGCGCCCACGGCGTCGTGAAGATGGGCACCGCGATCCAGGTCGTCATCGGCACCGACGCCGACCCGATCGCCGCCGACATCGAGGACATGATGTGAGCTGAGCCACCCAGGCCCGGCCCGCCCGGCCCGCCGCCCCGCTCAGGGGGACGGCGGGCCGCGGCGCATCCCGGCCGCCCCACCGCCCCGGAGCCGCCTCCGGAGGAACGCCCACCGGCCGCTTCCCGGAACCGGCTCCCCGGAGCGACTCCCCGAACCGGCACCCCGGAGCGACTACGCTCGGTGCCTATGTCACGCATCGACGGCCGCACCCCCGAACAGCTCCGCCCGATCACCATCGAACGGGGCTGGAGCAAGCACGCCGAAGGCTCCGTCCTCATCTCCTACGGCGACACCAAGGTGCTGTGCACCGCCAGCGTCACCGAGGGCGTGCCCCGCTGGCGCAAGGGCAGCGGCGAGGGCTGGGTCACCGCCGAGTACTCCATGCTCCCGCGCGCCACCAACACCCGCGGCGACCGAGAGGCCGTCAAGGGCCGCATCGGCGGCCGCACCCACGAGATCAGCCGGCTCATCGGCCGCTCGCTGCGCGCCGTCGTGGACCACCGCGCGCTCGCCGAGAACACCATCGTCCTCGACTGCGACGTCCTCCAGGCCGACGGCGGCACCCGCACCGCCGCCATCACCGGCGCCTACGTCGCCCTGGTCGACGCCGTCGCCTGGGCCCGCGACAAGAAGCTGCTGCGCGCCAAGGGCCAGCCGATCACCGGCGGCGTCAGCGCCGTCAGCGTCGGCATCATCGACGGCGTCCCGATGCTCGACCTCCAGTACGAGGAGGACGTGCGCGCCGAGACCGACATGAACATCGTCTGCACCTCCGACGGCCGCTTCGTCGAGGTCCAGGGCACCGCCGAGGGCGCCCCGTTCGACCGCGAGCTGCTGGACCGGCTGCTCGACCTCGGCAGCCTCGGCTGCGCCGAGCTGGACGAGATCCAGCGCAAGGCCCTGGAGGGCTGAACCCGCGCGGGCCCCGCAGCCGTGGACCGGATCGGACGCACGGTCAGCCCGCGGCTGCGGGCGGTCGTTCGGGCGCGGTACGGACACCCGTGCGGGCCGCGGACGAACGGCCCGCCGAACGGCCGACCCGCTGTACAGGCCGGGCCCGGAGACCGTACGGTTCCCGCAGCACTCCCACTGCGGGAACCGCGCACCTCCCGGCGCGCGTCCCACACCACGGAACCCGCGCCCCACAGGAGGATCGGATGCCGTCGAGCATCGCCCGCCCCGCCGCCCTCGCCGTGGCCGGACTCATCGCGATCCTTCCGCTCAGCATGGTGAGCTGCTCCGCCGCCCAGAAAGCGCTCGACTGCGGCAACACCGCGGTGCGGATCACCGGGGACATCGCGGACGTCACCCAGGCCTACGACAACGCGAGCAACGACTCGGCGGCCGCCGGGAAGGCCCTGCAGAAGCTCAAGAACGACCTCGACCAGGTCGGGAAGAACTCCAAGAACACCGACGTCGCCAAGGCCGTGACCGATCTGCAGAAGCAGGTCGAGAACGTGCAGCGGGCCGCCGACAGGAACGAGATCCCGAACCTCAAGCCCCTCGGCGACGCGGCCGGCAACCTCACCTCGGTCTGCACCGGCTGATCGGTCCCGGTCGCCCGGCAGGGCGGGGCGGGCGCTCGGTAGGGCGGGGCGGGCGCTCGGTAGGGTGGGCGATATGTCCACCCGTCTGATCCTCGCCACCCGCAACCAGCACAAGGTCACCGAGCTCCGCGCCATCCTGGCGGACGCCGGCCTGGACGTCGAACTCGTCGGTGCCGACGCCTACCCGGAGATCCCGGACGTCCCCGAGACCGGTGTCACCTTCGCCGAGAACGCCCTGCTCAAGGCGCACGCCCTGGCCCGCGCCACCGGCCTGCCCGCCGTCGCCGACGACTCCGGCCTCTGCGTGGACGTGCTGAACGGCGCGCCCGGCATCTTCTCCGCCCGCTGGTCCGGCAAGCACGGCGACGACACCGCCAACCTCGACCTGCTGCTCGCCCAGCTCTCCGACATCGCCGAGCCGCACCGCGGCGCCCACTTCTTCTGCGCCGCCGCCCTCGCCCTCCCCGACGGCACCGAGCGCGTCGTCGAGGGCCGCCTCCTCGGCACCCTGCGCACCGCCCCGGCCGGCGACGGCGGCTTCGGCTACGACCCGATCCTCCAGCCCCTCGGGGAGACCCGCACCTGCGCGGAGCTCACGGCCGACGAGAAGAACGCCATCAGCCACCGCGGCCAGGCCTTCCGCGCCCTGGCGCCGGTGGTGAAGGAGCTCATCGGCTGACACCCGACCCTGCGAGCAGGTCGAAGGCCCGCCCCGAGATCACCTCGGGGCGGGCCTTCGATTCTTAGGTGTAAGGCTAGTGCGGCCTGAGGGACTCGAACCCTCACGGGGTTTCCCCCACCGGAACCTAAATCCGGCGCGACTGCCAGCTCCGCCAAGGCCGCGTGGCCCCTAGTCTAGGGCCTCGCTTCCTGTGGGAACACCGCGATTTCCTGCGCTGCCTCACGCTTGTTCTTGTTCCGCCCGCAGTAGGTGTCGGTGACGGAGTGGCAGTTCGGACAGAGCAGGCGGAGGTTCTCGCGCCGGTTGTCGAGCCAGTCGCCGTTGATGTGGTCGACCTCCAGGGTCATCGGCTGCCCGAGCCACGTCGGAGGGGTGCCGCACAGCTCGCAGGCGTCGGGTTGGCCGATGTGCACGAGCATCGCGCGGAGTCGGTCGCCCGGGATGCGCTGGCTTCCCGGCGGGCGTCGCACCAACAACTCCTCGGCCGTGCGTCGCGGCCCCGTCTTCCGTCCTTTGTTGTGCGCCTGCCCGGTGAAGTGGCCGGTGTCGAGTCGGTGGAAGTCGATGGCCTCCCGTACCAGCGTCCGCGAGTTGCCGCAGTCGGTCATCCCGATGGCGAGGATCACGCCACGGACGCTCCGGTGTGCGGCGACGGCCTGCGTCAGCACCTCCTTCGGAACAGCTTCGACCCTGCTGCGGCCGTCGCCCCTGAACCTGAAGTGCGAGGTGTCGATACCGAAGTCGGCCAGGCGCTTCTTCAGATACGCGTAGAGGCTGTCGTACGGGGTGACGCCCAGGTAGGCCATCATCGCGTTGATGCTGTCGCTGTTCGCCGCAGCCTCGGCCAGCACCTCCCGTGGGTAGCGGCGTCGCCCGTAGTCGGGCCTGTTCTGGTTGAAGTGCGAGGTGTCGATGCCGTAGTGCCTGAGCCGCTTGCTCAGGTAGCTGTGCGTGCCGCCCGCCATCGGCACGCCGAGCTTGCGCATCACCTCGTTCACGCTGGTGGACTCGGCTGCGAGCGAGGCCAGCAGTTCGCGGGTGTACTTGACCGGCATGGTCGTCCCCCTTCGGGCAGTCGTGCGCCCGTCCCCCGGGTATGCGAACGATCGGCGCGGGGTCCGGTTACGGGTAGGGGTGGGTTTCGGCCAGGGGGCTGACTGATTGTCGTGCGGCTCCGACCTGTGATGTTTGGCCGCCGATTACCAATTGGTACAGACCTATTGACCTGCATGGTCCAGACCACATACCTTCTGCGCCAATTGCAATCCCCCACGTGCGTGCTCCCCCACAGGCACGCGCCGACACTCTCTCCTGGAGGACCGAGTGTTGATCCGAAACACGGCGGAGCGGCGTCCCACCGCCTCCCACCGCCGGAAGAGCCCGGCTGCCCGGGCCGGCGTGGCCTCGCTCGCGGCGGCCTCGCTGGCCGGTCTGCTGATGGCGACGCTGGGCGCGGCGCCCTCGCAGGCGTCGGCGGCGGTCGACAACGCGGCCTGTCGGCCTGACGGCCTGTACCAGACGCCCGGCGTGGACGTCCCGTACTGCTCCGTCTACGACACCGGCGGGCGCGAGAAGATGGGCGCTGACCACCAGCGCCGCATCATCGGCTACTTCACCGGCTGGCGCACCGGCAAGAACGGCGACCAGCCGTACCTGGTGAACGACATCCCCTGGGACAAGGTCACCCACCTCAACTACGCCTTCGGCCACGTCGGCGGCGACAACAAGCTCTCGGTCGGCACCGACGGCCCGACCAACGAGGCCACCGGGATCTCCTTCCCCGGCGTCCCCGGTGCCGAGCTGGACCCGAGCCTGCCGTACAAGGGCCACTTCAACCTGCTGACGAAGTACAAGAAGCAGTACCCGAACGTCAAGACCCTGATCTCGGTGGGCGGCTGGACCGAGACCGGCGGCTACTTCGGGGACGACGGCAAGCGGGTCGACTCCGGCGGCTTCTACTCGATGACCGTCAACGCGGACGGCAGTGTCAACCAGGCCGGCATCGACACCTTCGCCGCCTCCTCGGTCGACTTCATCCGCAAGTACGGTTTCAACGGCGTCGACATCGACTACGAGTACCCGACCTCGATGAAGGACGCCGGCAACCCGCTGGACTGGCAGCTCGCCAACGCCAAGCGCGGCTCGCTGGCCAAGGGTTACGCGGCGCTGATGAAGACCCTGCGCGAGAGCCTGGACAAGGCCGGCGCCGCCGACGGCAAGCACTACCTGCTGTCGGTCGCCGCCCCGTCCTCCGGCTACCTGCTGCGCGGCATGGAGACCTTCCAGGTGGCCAAGTACCTGGACTACGTCAACATCATGTCGTACGACCTGCACGGCGCCTGGAACAAGTACGTCGGCCCGAACGCCTCGCTGTTCGACGACGGCAAGGACGGCGAGCTGGCCGCCGCCAACGTCTACGGCACCGCGCAGTACGGCGGCATCGGCTACCTGAACGCCGACTGGTCGTACCACTACTTCCGCGGCTCGATGCCCGGCGGCCGGATCAACGTCGGCCTGCCGTACTACACCCGCGGTTTCAAGAACGTGCAGGGCGGAACCAACGGCCTCTGGGGCACCGCCTCGGCGACCACCTGCCCGGCTGGATCCGGTCTGACCGCCTGCGGTGACGGCGCGGTCGGCATCGACAACATCTGGAACGACAAGGACGACGCGGGCAAGGAGTCCCCGGCCGGGTCGAACCCGATGTGGCACGCCAAGAACCTGGAGAAGGGCATCCTGCCCGACTACCTGGCCAAGTACGGCGTCTCCGACACCGCGCTTCAGGGCACCTACTCGCGCAACTACAGCTCCACCCTGGTGGCGCCGTGGCTGTGGAACGATACCAAGAAGGTGTTCCTCTCCACCGAGGACGAGCAGTCGGTGGGCGCCAAGGCGGACTACATCGTCAACCAGGGCGCCGGCGGCGCGATGATCTGGGAGCTCGCGGGCGACTACAAGTGGGACGCCACCGCCAACGGCGGCAAGGGCGAGTACGTCCCCGGCTCGACGCTGACCTCGCTGATGTACGACAAGTTCAAGTCGGCGGCCCCGTACGGCGCGACCCGCTCGACGACCGCGCTGCCGCAGCAGACCCTGCCGATCGACGTGTCGTTCACCAACTTCGCGCTGGGCGACTCGAACTACCCGATCAACCCGAAGCTGCACATCGTCAACAACTCGACGCAGACCCTGCCGGGCGGCACCGAGTTCCAGTTCGACTACGGCAACTCGGCACCGGGCAACGCCAAGGACCAGTCCGGCTTCGGCCTCCAGGTCATCAAGCAGGACAACCCCGGCCCGGGCAACGTGGGCGGGCTGAAGGGCACCTACAACCGGGTGTCGGTCAAGCTGCCGGGCTGGCAGTCGCTGGCGCCGGGCGCCTCGATCGACATGGACTTCGTCTACTACCTGCCGGTGTCCACGCCGTCGAACTGGACGGTCAACGTGGGCGGCACGCTGTACGGGATCAAGGGTGACCTGACCCGCGGTGCGGTGGACGGTGGCACGCCGACCCCGACCCCGACCTCGTCGCAGACGGCCACCCCGACGCCGACTCCGACCGCGACCGGGACGCAGACGCCGACCCCGACGCCGACCCCGACCTCGGGCACCTGCACCGCCGCCCCGAGCTGGGACGCGGGCACCACCTACGCGACCCCCACCAAGGTCTCGTGGAAGGGCCACTACTACCAGAACAAGTGGTGGACCAAGGGCGACGACCCCGCGGCCAGCGGCTCGTGGGGCGTCTGGAGCGACCTCGGGGCCTGCTGATCAGGCCGGCCCGCTGAGGTGAGGAACGGCGGTGGCGGTGCACCCGGTCGGGGGGTGTGCCGCCACCGCTTCGTCGTGTCCGCGGACTTCGCGGACGGGGATCAGGCCCCGACCTTGAGGTCGCGCAGCAGCTTGGCCACGTGGCCGGTGGCCCGCACGTTGTAGAACGCGTGCTCCACCTTGCCCTGCTCGTCCACGACGATCGTGGAGCGGATCACGCCCATGTAGGTGCGGCCGTAGTTCTGCTTCTCGCCGAAGGCGCCGTACGCCTCCAGCGCCTCCTTCTCCGGGTCGGACAGCAGGGTGACCTTGAGGTTCTCGGCCTCGCGGAACTTGCCCAGCTTCTCCGGCTTGTCCGGCGAGATGCCGATGACGTCGTAGCCGGCGCCCGCGAAGACCTCCAGGTTGTCGGTGAAGTCGCAGGCCTGCTTGGTGCAGCCGGGGGTCAGGGCGGCCGGGTAGAAGTAGACGATGACCTTGCGGCCGGCGTGGTCGGCGAGGGACACCTGGTTGCCGTCGGCGTCGGACAGGCTGAAGGCGGGCGCGGTGTCGCCGGGCTGGAGGCGCTCAGTCACGGTCGTACTCTCCTGGAGGCTGGGACGGACGGTCGTACCACGGCAAACTTACCTCCGATGGTGGGTGGGGCCGCGCGACCGTGTTCGGCAACTGACACACTGGGTCAGTCGCACCGATCGCACGGATCGGACGGAACGACATCGGCGAGTGAATGGGGTGGCCCGAGTGGGCGAGGCGAGCACGCAGGACAAGTCGGCGCGGACGACCGCCCAGATCGAGGCGGACATCGAGCGGACGCGTGACCGGCTGGCGGGGACCCTCGACGAGCTGGCCGTCCGCATCCACCCGAGCACCATCTCCGCCCAGGTCAAGGCCAAGGCGGCGGCGGCGGTCGAGGAGCGGACCGCCCGGGCGTACGTGGCCGCGAGCGGCGTGGTGGAGAAGGTCCGGGCGCAGTTCGTGGACGAGAAGGGGCAGCCGCGCCGGGAGCGGATCGTCCCGGCCGCGCTGGTCGGCGTGGGGCTGGTGCTGCTGGTCGCCTCGTCCCGCAAGCGCCGCAAGGACTGAGCACCGTACGACGCAGGGGCCGGGCGCGGTGCGTGCCCGGCCTTCCGCATGCCGGGTTGGCGTCACGCCCCTCGGCGGGGGGAGGTACCTTCGGGACCGTGAGTACCAACGACGAATCGATCCGCTCCGAGTACGCGTCGGAGCCCGCCCGTCACGACCGGCTCGGTGAGAAGCTGCCGATCCGGATGCTGCACGACCGCGTGCTGGTGCGCATCGAGGGCAGCGAGGGCGAGCGCCGCTCGACCGGCGGCATCGTGATCCCGGCCACCGCGGAGCTGTCCAAGCGCTGTACCTGGGCCGAGGCCGTCGCGGTGGGCCAGAGCGTGCGCTCGGTGGAGCCGGGCGACCGGGTGCTGTACGACCCGGAGGACAAGCTGGAGGTCGAGGTCCGCGGCTCCACCTACGTGCTGCTGCGCGAGCGCGACCTGCACGCCGTCGCGGCGGCCCGCTTCGGCGACACGGAGGGCTCGACCGGGCTGTACCTGTGACGGCCTGATCCGCCCGTACCCCGCGGTGCCCCCGACTCCGGTCGGGGCGCACCGATCACCAGCACGCCGGCCGCCACCGAGGCGACGATCTTGTTGCGCCGG
>NZ_JBEXWT010000140.1:0-16069 GCF_040629945.1 Kitasatospora sp. NPDC005856
GACGCCGCCAAAACCATCGCCCTCCGAAGCCAAGCACTCCTCACCATCGCCGGCACCGGCACCATGGCCTCCATCCCCCTCCCCCCCGACCACATCACCCTCCCCCCCGGCATCACCATCGCCGCCCACAACTCCCCCCACACCACCGTCCTCGCCGGCAACACCCACGAACTCACCACCCTCGTCACCCACTACCAACACCAAGGCATCGACGCCAAAACCATCCCCGTCGACTACGCCTCCCACTCACCCCACGTCGAACCCCTCCACCACCACCTCCTCACCACCCTCGCCGACCTCCAACCCACCACCCCCACCATCCCCTTCCACTCCACCACCCACCCCGACACCACCCCCACCTTCAACGCCCAGTACTGGTACGACAACCTCCGCCACCCCGTCCAACTCCACACCACCACCCACAACCTCCTCCACACCGGCCACACCCACTTCATCGAAACCAGCCCCCACCCCGTCCTCACCACCCCCATCCAACAAACCGCCGACACCACCAACACCCAGATCACCACCACCGGCACCCTCCGCCGCAACCACGGCGGCCCATCCCAACTGGCGACCGCCCTCGCCCACACCTGGACCCACAACACCCCCACCACCAACACCCCCACCACCACACCCACCACCCCCCACACCCCCCTCCCCACCTACCCCTTCCAACACCAGCAGTACTGGGTCATGCCGAACACCACGCCGGTCGGGTCCGGGCAGACCACCACCGGCCATCCGCTGGTCAGCGGCAGCCTCGAACAACCCGAGGGACGGGGGCTGATCCTCACGGGCCAGGTCTCCACCACGGCCCAACCCTGGCTGGCCGACCACGCCGTACAGGACACCGTCCTGCTCCCCGGCACCGCATTCCTCGACATGGCGCTGCACGCCGCCGGGGAACTCGGCCTCGCCCACGTCGAGGAGCTCACCCTCGAGAGCCCGCTCACCCTGACCGACGCCTCCCCGGTCCGTCTCCACGTCGCCACCGCGCCCGACGGCGCCGGCCGACACACCGTCACCGTCCACTCCCGCCCGGCGGGCGACCCGGACCAGCCGTGGACCCGCCACGCCGTCGGCACCCTCGCCGAGGGCACCCGGTCCGCGCCGCGGGTCCTCGACGAGGCGTGGCCGCCGCCCGGCGCCGAGCCCGTCCCGCTGGACGACTTCTACGGGCGGCTCACCGCCCTCGGCTACCTGTACGGCCCGACCTTCCGCGGACTGCGGGCAGCCTGGCGGGACGGCGACGTGTTCTACGCCGACATCCGGCTGTCCGAGGACGCCGACCCGGCCGGCTTCGGCGTCCATCCGGCGCTGCTCGACGCGGCACTGCACACCGTGGCGCTCGGTTCCGGACCGGACGGCGCCGCGGCCCCCGTACGGCTGCCGTTCTCCTGGTCCGGCGTCACCCTGCACGCGACCGGCGCCACCGCACTGCGGGTGCGCACGACGCTGGTCGACGACACCACGGCCGTGCTCGACATCGCCGACGGCTCCGGGCAGCCGCTCGTCACCATCCCGTCGCTGCGGCTGCGGGAGCTCGACCCGGGACGGCTCGCCGCCCCGCACCCGCTGCACAACTCGATCTTCCGGATGGACTGGGTCCGTGCCGAGCCGGCGGACGCCGCCGCCTCCGGGGGCGCCGCGCCGCGGGGAGCCGGGCGCTGGGCTGTGCTCGGGACCGCCGCGGCCGCGCCGGGCGTACCGCTCGACGGGGTCGCGGAGCACGCGACACTGGACGACCTGCTCGGCGCGATGGACGCCGGCGCGCCCGTGCCGGACGTCGTCCTGCTGCCCTGCCCCACGCCGTCGGCCGGTGCCGATCCGGCCGCGCTCGCCCACGACACCGCGCGGCACGTCCTGGGCCTGGTCCAGGCGTGGCTCGCCGAGGAGCGGCTCTCCGCCACCACCCTGGTCGTGCTGACCCGCCGTGCGGTCGCCGTCCACCCCGGCGACCCGATCGAGGACCTGCCGGGCTCGACGGTGTGGGGCCTGCTCCGCGCCGCCTGGTGGGAGGAGCCGGGCCGGTTCGTGCTGGTCGACCTGGACGGTGCCGCCACCGCGCCGTCGGCGCTGCGCGCGGCGGTCGCCTCCGGCGAGATGCAGGTCGCGCTGCGGGGCGGTGCCTGCCTGCGCCCGCGCCTGGTCGCCGTCCGGCCCGAGGAGGAGGCACCCGGGTTCGCCTTCGACCCCGACGGCACCGTCCTGATCACCGGCGGCACCGGCACGATCGGAGCGCACCTCGCCCGTCACCTGGTGACCTCGCACGGAGTCCGCCACCTGCTGCTGACCAGCCGCCGCGGCACCGCGGCTCCGGGAGCGTCGGAGCTGGCGGACGAGCTGACGGCGGCCGGCGCCGACGTCACCGTCGCCGCCTGCGACACCGCCGACCGCGAGGCCCTCGCCCAACTCCTCGACGACATCCCCGCCGAACACCCCCTCACCGCCGTCGTACACACCGCCGGGGTCCTGGAGGACGGCGTGCTCGGCGCGCTCACCGGCGAGCAGGCGGACGCCGTCCTGCGGCCGAAGGCGGACGCGGCCTGGCACCTGCACACGCTGACCGAGGGCCTCGGGCTGCGGTCGTTCGTGCTGTTCTCCTCCGCCGCGGGCGTCATCGGGAACCCGGGGCAGTCCACCTACGCGGCCGCCAACACGTTCGTGGACGCGCTGGCCGCCCACCGCCGCTCCCAGGGGCTTCCCGCGGACTCGCTGGCGTGGGGCCTGTGGGCCGAGACCAGTTCCATGACGGCCGGCCTGGACAGCACCGGCGTCGCCCGGCTGACGCGCAACGCTGCGGCGATCGGCACGGAGCAGGGGATGGAGCTGTTCGACGCGGCCCTCGCGGTGCCGGACCACACCCCGCTGCTGCTCGCCCGGATCCGTCCCACCACCATCGACGCGGAGGACGGCTCGGTCGCCCCGATCCTGCGCACCCTGGCCAGGCCGTCGCTGCGCCGGGCCGCCGCGGCCGCCGCCGAGCCGGCCGCCGGAGGCCTGGTCGGGCGGCTGCGCCCACTGGGCCGCGAGGCGCGGCTGGAGGCGCTCACCGACCTGATCGGCACGCACATCGCGGCGGTGCTCGGGCACGGCGGAACGAGCGGCATCGACGCCACGCGCAGTTTCAAGGACATGGGCTTCGACTCGCTCACCGCGGTCGAGTTCCGCAACCGGTTGAACACCGCGACGGGCCTGCGGCTGCCGGCCACGCTGGTCTTCGACCACCCGACATCGGCGGCGCTCGCCGACCGGCTGGCCGCCGAACTGCTGGGCGCCGAGCCGCCCGTCGCCGGGCCGGCGACGAACGGGCCCGCCGCCTCCGCCACCGCGGGCCGGGAGGACGACGACCGGATCGCGATCGTCGGCATGGCGTGCCGCTTCCCCGGCGGCGTCCGGACCCCGGACGCCCTGTGGCGGCTGGTGGCCGACGGCGTCGACGCGATCGGCGGGTTCCCGGCCAACCGCGGCTGGGACGCCGAGGAGCTGTACGACCCGGACCCGGACCGGCCGGGGAAGACGTACGCCCGGCACGGCGGGTTCCTGCACGACGCCGACGAGTTCGACGCGGAGTTCTTCGGCGTGAGCCCGCGCGAGGCGCTGGCGATGGACCCGCAGCAGCGGCTGCTGCTCGCCTCCACGTGGGAGGTGCTGGAGAACGCCGCGATCGATCCGGCGTCGCTGCGCGGCAGCGCCACCGGGGTGTTCATCGGGACGGCCGCGCAGGAGTACGGGCTCGGGACCCGGCCGGCCGGCACCGACCCCGAGGGCTATCTGATCACCGGTTCGACGACGAGCGTCGCCTCCGGCCGGATCGCCTACACCTTCGGCCTCGAAGGGCCGGCGATGACCGTCGACACGGCGTGCTCCTCGTCGCTGGTCGCCCTGCACCTGGCCGCGCAGTCGCTGCGCAACGGCGAGTGCGGGCTGGCGCTGGCGGGCGGCGTCGCGGTCATGGCGACGCCGACGCTGTTCGTCGAGTTCAGCCGCCAGCGCGGCCTGGCGCCCGACGGCCGGTGCAAGCCGTTCGGCGCCGCCGCCGACGGCACCGCCTGGGGCGAGGGCGTCGGCGTCCTGCTGTTGGAGCGGCTCTCCGACGCCCGGCGCAACGGCCACCAGGTCCTCGCGGTGGTGCGCGGCAGCGCCGTCAACTCCGACGGCACCAGCAACGGCCTCACCGCCCCCAACGGCCCCTCCCAGCAGCGGGTGATCCGCCAGGCCCTGGCCAACGCCGGACTCACCACCGCCGACGTCGACGCCGTCGAGGCGCACGGCACCGGCACCCGGCTCGGCGACCCCATCGAGGCCCAGGCCCTGCTCGCCACCTACGGCCAGGACCGACCCGCCGAACGGCCGCTGTGGATCGGCTCCGTCAAGTCCAACATCGGCCACACCCAGGCCGCCGCCGGCGTCGCCGGCATCATCAAGATGATCGAGGCCATGCGGCACGGGGTCATGCCCCGCACCCTGAACGCGGACGAGCCGACGCCGCACGTCGACTGGGAGTCCGGCGGCGTCCGGGTCCTCACGGCCGACCGGCCCTGGTCGGACACCGCCGGCCCGCGCCGCGCCGGTGTGTCGGCCTTCGGCATCAGCGGCACCAACGCCCACGTCATCCTGGAGTGGGATCCGGTGACCGCGGCCGTCCCGGCCCCCGCGCCCGACCCCGCTCCCGCCGGGGCCGCCGAGCCCCCGGTGGTCCCCTGGCTGCTGTCGGCCAGGACCGAGGCCGCGCTGACCGCGCACGTCCGGCAGCTCGCCGCGCACCTCGACGGGCACGACGCTCCGCGCCCCGCGGACGTCGGCGCCGCGCTGACGACCAGGCCGCTGCACGAACACCGCGTCGCCGTGACCGGCAGCACCCGCGCGGAGTTCCGCGCCGCCCTGGCGGCGGTCGCCGACGTCGACCGGACGGACACCGGGGTGCGTCCCGGGGCGGGACGGACCGCGTTCCTGTTCTCCGGCCAGGGCTCCCAGCGGCCCGGGATGGGCCGGGAACTGTACGAGCACTTCCCGGTGTTCGCCGCCGAACTCGACCGGGTCTGCACGCACCTGGACACCGTCCTGGACGTCCCGCTGCGCTCGGTGATGTTCGCCGAGGCGGGCACGGCGGAGGCGGCGCTGCTCGACCGGACCGGATACGGGCAGCCGGCCGTCTTCGCCCTGGAGGTGGCGCTGTTCCGCCTGCTCGGGTCGTGGGGGCTGCGGCCCGACGCCGTGCTCGGGCACTCGGTCGGCGAGATCGCCGCCGCGCACGTGGCCGGGGTCCTCGACCTCGCCGACGCCTGCACGCTGGTCGCCGAACGCTCGCGACTGATGCAGTCGGTGACGGCGCGCGGCGCGATGGTCGCGATCCGGGCGGGCGAGGAGGAGGTCGCCCGGTCGCTGGCGGAGGCCGCCGGGGCCGGCGGACCCGACGGTCCGGCGGCGGGGACGGCGGCCGTCTCGATCGCGGCCGTCAACACGGCCCGGTCGACGGTCGTCTCCGGCGACGCGGACGCCGTGGCCCGGGTGGCCGCCCACTGGACGGAGCGCGGTCGCAGGACGACGCCGCTGCGGGTCAGCCACGCGTTCCACTCGCCGCACATGGACGGCATCCTGGACGAGTTCGGCGAGGTCGTCGGCCGGCTCGGCTTCCACCCGCCGGAGGTGCCGATCGTCTCCGGCCTCACCGGGCGGCCCGCCACCGGAGCGGAGCTGGCCGATCCCGCGTACTGGACGCGCCAGCTGCGGGAGGCGGTCCGGTTCCACGACGGGACGCAGGCCCTGCGCGAGCTGGGCACCACGCTGTTCTTCGAGGTCGGCCCCGATGCGGCGCTGACCGCGCTGGTGCCGGACGGACCGCAGGACGCCGCCGACGGCGGCGCCGCGGCCCCGGACGGGAGCGCCGGCGCGGGCACGCCCGCGGGTACCGGCCACCGGGTCGCGGCGCTGCGCCGGGACCGCCCGGAGGCACCGACCCTGGTCGCGGCCGTGGCGCAGGCCGCGCTCCGCGGCGCCCCGGTGGACTGGCGGGCGTTCTTCGCCCGGCTCGCCCCGCAACCGGTGCAGCTGCCCAACTACCCCTTCCAGGGGCGGAGGTTCTGGCTCTCGGCCGCCCTCTCCCCCGCCGCCCCGGGCACCGGGAGCGGGGCGCACGGGCTGCTGACGGCGGCGACGTCGCTGGCCGACGGCGGCGGGTGGCTGCTGAGCGGCCGGGTGTCGCGCAGCGGCCACCCGTGGCTCGCCGAGCACACCGTCAACGGCTCCGCGATCGTGCCCGGCACGGTCTTCCTCGACATCGCGGCGCACGCGGCGGAGGTCACCGGCAACGCCCGGATCGACGAACTCACCGTCGAGGCGGCGCTCCTGCTGCCCGAGAGCGGGGCCGTGGACCTCCAGGTCCTGGTGTCCGCCCCGGACGCGCGCGGCCTGCACACCCTCACGGTCAGCTCGCGCGCCCACGGGCACCACGACGAGGGCGGCGAACGGTCCTGGACCAGGCACGCGTCCGGGGCGCTGGGCGGCCGCCCCGCCGAGCCGTTCGAGGACTTCCCCACGGCCTGGCCGCCACCGGGCGCCGAGCCGATCGACCTCGACGGGCTGTACGGGACGCTCGCCGACGCCGGGGTCGACTACGGGCCCGCCTTCCAGGGGCTGCGGTCGGCCTGGCGGGACGACACAGCCGTCTACACGGAGGCCGACGCGCCCGAGGGCGACGACGGCACGGACGGCCCGCACCCGGCGGTGCTCGACGCCTCGCTGCACGCGCTGGCGACCGACCACCCCTCGCTGAACAGCGGCGGGGAGGTCCTGCTGCCCTTCTCCTGGCGCGGTGTCACCCCGTACGCCCGGGGCGCCACCACGATCCGCAGCCGACTGACCAGGACCGGGCCCGACACCCTGGCCCTGGCCGTCACCGACACCGAGGGCACCCCCGTGGCCGCGGTGGAGGCCCTGCGGGTCCGGGCGGTGGCCCTCGACGAGGTCGGCGCGCGCCGGCACGAGGCGTACCGGCTGGACTGGAGCCCGGTGACGGCCCGTCCGGAGCTGGCCCCCGCGTCCGACGCCGTCGCGCTGCGGGTGGAGACGTCCGGCGACGCCGGGCCCGCGGAGGTCCGCGCGACCGTGGCCCGGGTGCTCGACGCGCTCCGGCGCTGGGCCGCGGGGGACCACCCGGCACGGTCCCGCCTGGTGGTCGTCACCCGGGGCGCCGTCGTCACCGGCCCCGGCGCCGAGGCCGCCGACCCGGCGGGCGCCGCGGTCTGGGGCCTGGTCCGCAGCGCGCAGGCCGAGCACCCCGGACGGTTCGTCCTGCTCGACCTCGACGGCGGTCCCGACGGTGGTCCCGACGACGGAGCCGAGGCTGCCGGCGAGGACGCCCTCGCCGGGGCCCTCGCCCTGGACGAACCCCAACTGGCCCTGCGCCGGGGCGACTTCCTGGCGCCCCGGGTGGTTCCCGCACCGCTGACCGCCCCCGCCGCCTCCCCGCTCGACCCGGACGGCACCGTCCTGGTCACCGGCGGCACCGGCGCCCTGGGCTCGCTGGTCGCCCGGCACCTCGTCGTCCGCCACGGCGTCCGGCACCTGCTGCTGACCGGCCGCCGGGGCGCCGACGCCCCGGGCGCGGCGGAGCTGCGGTCCGAACTGGCCGGGCACGGCGCCGAGGTGACCGTCGCCGCCTGCGACGCGGCCGACCGCGAGGCGCTCGCGGAGCTGCTCGCGGGCATCCCCGCGGAGCACCCGCTCACCGCCGTCGTGCACACCGCCGGGGTCCTGGACGACGCGGCGCTGGACAACCTGGACCCCGACCGGATCGACACGGTGTTCCGGCCGAAGGCCGACGCCGCCCGGCACCTGCACGAGCTGACCGTCGACGCCGGACTCGCGGCCTTCGTCCTGTTCTCCTCCGTCGCGGGCACGTTCGGCACGCCCGGACAGGCCAACTACGCGGCCGCCAACGCCTGCCTCGACGCCCTCGCGCACCGCCGCCGCGCCCTGGGGCTCCCCGCCACCAGCCTGGTGTGGGGGCCGTGGACCCTGGCCGGCGGAATGACGGCCGACGAACAGCGGGTCCGCCAGGCCGCGTTGGTCCCGCTGTCCGCCGAGGCCGGCCTCGACCTGTTCGACGCCGCCCTCGCCGCGGACCACCCGGTGCCGCTCGCACTGCGCCTCGACCGCGCCGCCCTGCGCGCGGCGGACCCGGCGGAGGTCCCGCCGGTGCTGTCGACGCTGGCCGGCGCGCCCGCACACCGTCGCACCGAGCGGACCCCGCTCCTGCGGCGGCTCCAGGGCCTCGACGGGACCCGGCGGGACCAGGTGCTGCTGGCGGCGGTGCGCGACCAGGTCGCGGCCGTCCTCGGGCACGAAGGCACCGACCGCATCCCCGCCGACCGCGAGTTCAACGAGCTGGGCTTCGACTCGCTGACCGGCATCGACCTGCGCAACCGGCTCTCCGCCGCGACGGGCCTGCGGCTGCCGGCGACGCTCGTCTTCGACTACCCCAACCCGGCGGCCTTGGCGGCCCACCTCGGGGCCGAACTGTCCGGCCAGGACGGTGCGGCGCCCGGGCGGCCGGAGCCCGCGGAGCGGATCCGGCCCGCGGTGGCGGACGACCCGGTCGTGATCGTCGGGATGGCCTGCCGGTTCCCCGGCGAGGTCCGTTCCCCGGAGGAGCTGTGGCGGCTGGTCAGCGACGGGGTCGACGCGATCGGCCCGTTCCCCGCCGACCGGGACTGGAACGTCGAGGAGCTCTACGATCCGGCGCCCGAACGGCACGGCAAGTCCTACACCCGCGAGGGCGGCTTCCTCTACGACGCGGACCGGTTCGACCCGCACTTCTTCGGGATGAGCCCGCGCGACGCGATGGCCGCCGACCCGCAGCAGCGGCTCCTGCTCGAAACCGGCTGGGAGGTGCTGGAACGCGCCGGCATCGACCCCGCCGACCTCCGCGGCAGCCGGACCGGCGTCTTCACCGGCGTCATGTACAGCGACTACGGCGCCCGCCTGGTGAACAGCCGGATCGACGAGTACGAGGGCTACCTCGGCACGGGCAGCGCGGGCAGCGTCGCGTCCGGGCGCATCGCCTACACCTTCGGCTTCGAGGGCCCGGCGATCACCGTGGACACCGCCTGCTCGTCCTCCCTGGTGAGCCTGCACCTCGCCGTCCGCGCCCTGCGCGACGGCGACTGCGACCTCGCGCTCGCCGGCGGCGTGACCGTGATGGCCACCCCGGCCCCCTTCGTCGAGTTCAGCCGCCAGCGCGGACTCGCCCCGGACGGCCGCTGCAAGCCGTTCGGCGCGGGCGCGGACGGCGTCGCCTGGGCGGAGGGCGTGGGGCTGCTGCTGGTCGAGCGGCTCTCCGACGCCCGCCGCAACGGGCACCGGGTGCTCGCCGTGGTCCGGGGGACGGCCGTCAACCAGGACGGTGCCTCCAACGGGCTCACCGCCCCCAACGGCCCCGCCCAGCAGCGGGTGATCCGCCAGGCCCTGACCGACGCGGGCCTCGCGCCCGCCGACGTCGACGCGGTCGAGGCACACGGGACCGGGACGCCGCTGGGCGACCCGATCGAGGCCCAGGCGCTGATGGCGGTCTACGGGCAGGACCGGCCCGCCGACCGGCCCCTGTGGATCGGCTCCGTCAAGTCCAACATCGGCCACACCCAGGCCGCCGCCGGCGTCGCCGGCATCATCAAGACGGTGCAGGCGCTCCGGCACGGCCGGTTGCCGCAGACCCTGCACGCCGACACGCCGTCGCCGCACGTGGACTGGGCGTCGGGCGGTGTCGCCGTCCTGCGGGAGGAACGGGCCTGGCCGGAGCACGGCGGACCGCGCCGGGCGGGGGTGTCGGCCTTCGGCATCAGCGGCACCAACGCCCACGTCGTCCTGGAGGCGCCCGCCGCCGAGGACCTGCCCGAAACGGCCACCGCTCCCGGTGCTGCCGCCCCCGACGCGTCGGCCGCCGCCGGGCCCGCCCCGGTGGTGCCCTGGCTGCTGTCGGCCAGGACGGATCCGGCCCTCGCCGAACACGCCGGTCGGGTACGCGACTTCGTCCTGGAGCACCCCGAGCACACCCCGGTGGACCTCGCCCGTTCGCTCGGCACCCGGTCGGTGTTCGAGCGGGCGGCCGCGGTGGTCGGCCGGACCCGGGAGGACCTGCTCTCCGGGCTGGACGCGCTCGCCGCGGGCCGCACCGCACCGCACCTCGTCCGGGGCGGCACCGGGGAGCGGGGCGCGACCGCGTTCCTGTTCTCCGGCCAGGGCTCCCAGCGGGCCCGGATGGGCAGCGGCCTGTACGAGGCCCACCCGGAGTTCCGGCGCTCGCTGGACGAGGTGTGCGCGCACTTCGACGGACTGCTCGACCGGCCGCTGCGGGAGCTGATGTTCGCGCCCGCCGGGACCGCCGGGGAGGACCTGCTGCACGAGACCCGCTACACGCAGCCCGCGCTCTTCGCCCTGGAGGTCGCGCTCTACCGGCTGCTGCGCAGTTGGGGCATCGCCCCCGACTACCTGATGGGGCACTCGGTCGGCGAGTTCGCCGCCGCGCACGTCGCGGGCGTCCTCTCGCTGGCCGACGCCTGCACCCTGGTCGCCGTGCGCGGCCGGCTGATGCACGAGGTCGCGGGCCGGGGCGCCATGGTGGCGATCGGCGCGGGTGCCGACGAGGTGCGCGCCACACTGGCCGGCCGGGAGGACGCGGTCGGCATCGCCGCCGTCAACGGCCCCGCCGGCACGGTGGTGTCGGGCGACGAGGTCGCCGTCATGGCGGTCGTCGACGAGTGGGCCCGGCGCGGCAGCAGGACCAAGCGGCTGCTGGTCAGCCACGCCTTCCACTCGCCGCTGATGGAGCCCATGACGGCCGCCCTCCGGGAGACCGCCGAACGGCTGCGCTACGCGGAGCCGACCGTCCCCGTGGTGTCGACGGTCACCGGGGCCGTGGTGGAACCCGGCACCATGGCGTCGGCCGACTACTGGGTCGACCAGGTGCTGCGGCCGGTGCTCTTCTCGGACGCCGTCGCGACCCTGCACGCCGCCGGGGTGCGCACGTACCTGGAACTCGGCTCGGACGCGCTGGCGTCCATCACCCCGGACTGCCTGCCCGAGCAGGACCCCCGGCCGCTGGTCGGCGCGCTGCTGCGCAAGGACCGGCCCGAACCGGAGTCGGTGGCCACCGCGCTGGCCCAGGCACGGCTGCACGGCGTGCCGGTGGACCTGGCGGCCCTGCTGCCCGGTGCCCGCCCGGGGGCCGACCTGCCCACGTACCCGTTCCAGCGCGAGCGGTTCTGGCTCGACCGCCCCGCCGACGACGGCGACCCGGCGGGGCTCGGCCTGGAACGGACCACCCACCCCTTCCTCGGCGCCGGGACCGAACTGCCCGACGGGGGCTTCCTGTTCACCGGGCGGATCTCGGCGCAGACCAGGCCCTGGCTGGCCGACCACACCGTCCACGGCAGCCCGGTCGTGCCCGCCGCGGCACTGCTGGAGGCGGCCCTGTACGCGGGCGGGCGGACCGGCTGCGGCCGGGTCGACGAGCTCGACCTGTCCGCCCCCCTGATCCTGCCCGGGAACGGGGCCGTCCACCTCCAGCTGGTCACCGGCGCACCCGACGCCGACGGCCGGCGGAGCGTCGTCATCCGCTCCCGGCCGACCGGTTCGGCCGAGGAGGGGTGGACGCGCCACGGTCAGGGCGTCCTCGCCCCCGTCCCGGCCGCCGACACCCCGCCGACCCCGGACGGCGCCTGGCCGCCGCCCGGCGCACAGCCCGCCGACCCCGCCGAGGTCTACACGCTGCTCACCGGCCTCGGCCTCGGCTACGGTCCGGCGTTCCGCGGCCTGCGCACGGTCTGGCGGCACGGCGAGGAGGTGCTGGCCGAGGTCCGGCTGACCGGGGTGGCCGCGGACGGCTTCCGGATCCACCCCGCGCTGCTGGACTCGGCCCTGCACACGCTCGCGTACCTCCACACCGACGTGGACCGCGCCGCGGGCGTGCCGGTGCCGTTCTCCTGGGCGGGCGTCAGCGTGCCCGGGGACGCCACCGACACCCTCCGGGTCCGACTGTCCCGGGCGGGCACCGGGTTCGCACTGCGGCTGACCGACGACCGGGGCGGCGAGGTCGCCGCCATCGAGTCGCTGTCGGTCCGGAACCTGGCGCCCGGACAGTTCGGAGCGGCGGGGGGCGAGGGCTCCCGGGCCCGGTTCGGCCTCGTGTGGAACGAGGTCGCGCTGCCGGCCCCGCCGGACGGCGCGGGCACCCCGGTCCCCCCGGTGGGCGCCCTGCTGGACGGGCCGGTGAACGGCCCCGCGCCGGCTTCCTCCCCGGTACCGGAGCTGCTGCTCCTCGACTGCACGCGGTTCCCCGCCGAGGACCCGGAAGGCACCGACGCGGCCGAGACCGCACACCGGGCGACCGGGCACGTGCTCGGCGTCCTCCAGGCCTTCCTCGCCGAGGACCGGTTCACCGGCTCCCGGCTCGGCGTCCTCACCCGCTCGACGGTGTCCGCCGTGGCCGGCGACCGCGTCGCCGACCTCGCGGGCGCCGCCGTCGGCGGCCTGGTCCGCGCCGCCCAGACCGAGAACCCCGACCGGATCGTCCTGGTCGACACCGACGGCACCGAGGCGTCCGCCCTGGCCGTGCGCGCCGCGCTGCTCACCGGCGAACCGTGGCTCGCGCTGCGGGACGGGAAGGCCCACGCCGCCCGCCTGGCCCGGGTCGGGACCACCCGGGCCGAGGCGGGCGACGACGGCACCCCGCCGTTCGCCCCCGGTGGAACGGTCCTCGTCACCGGCGGCACCGGGGCGCTCGGCGCGCTGGTCGCCCGGCACCTGGTCACCGCCCACGGCGTCCGGCACCTGCTGCTCACCAGCCGCAGCGGGAACG
This sequence comes from Kitasatospora sp. NPDC005856, assembly GCF_040629945.1. Classification (NCBI taxonomy): domain Bacteria; kingdom Bacillati; phylum Actinomycetota; class Actinomycetes; order Kitasatosporales; family Streptomycetaceae; genus Kitasatospora; species Kitasatospora sp. NPDC005856. Next base: position 12,860 of record NZ_JBEXWT010000140.1, read on the forward strand.
CCGCGGCCGGAGCGGAGGAACTGCTCGCCGAACTGGCCGCCCTCGGCGCCCACGCCACCCTGGCGGCGTGCGACGTCGGCGACCGGGACGCGCTGGCGGACCTGCTCGCCGCCGTCCCCGGCGCGCACCCCCTCACCGCGGTGATCCACGCCGCGGGCGTCCTGGACGACTCGACGCTCCCCGGCCTCACCGCCGACCGGATCGCCACCGTCCTGCGGCCCAAGGCCGACGCGGCCTGGCACCTCCACCGGCTCACCGAAGGCCTGGACCTCACGCACTTCGTGCTGTTCTCCTCCGCCTCCGGCGTACTCGGCGGCGCCGGCCAGGGCAACTACGCGGCGGCCAACGCCTTCCTCGACGCACTGGCCGAACAGCGGCACTCCCACGGCCTGCCCGCCGCCTCCCTCGCCTGGGGGATGTGGGCGACCGGGGGCGCGATGACCGGCGGCCTCGGCACGGCCGACCGGGCCCGCATCGGCCGCGGCGGGATGCTGCCCCTCGACACCGGACAGGGCCTCGCCCTGTTCGACTCGGCCCTGCACGACGGCCGCGCCACCACCACCCTGCTGCGGCTCGACCCGCCGACCCTGCGCGCCCAGGCCGAGGACGGCACCCTGCCGCCGATCCTGCGCACCCTGGCCGGGCCCCCGCGGACCCGCCGGGAAGCGGAGGCCGGACCGTCCCTCGCCCAGCGCCTCACGGGCCGTACCGAGGCCGAACAGACCGACCTGCTCCTGGAGTTCCTCCGCCAGGAGATCTCGATCACCCTGGGGCACGCCGGAGCCGCCACCGTGGAGCTCAACCGCGGCTTCCTGGAACTCGGCTTCGACTCCCTCACCGCCATCGAGCTCCGCAACCGGCTGAGCGACGCCGCCGGCCGGCGACTGCCGGCCACCACCCTGTTCGACTACCCGACACCCCGCAAGCTCGCCGCCCGACTGCGGGAACTGCTGGTCCCGGCCGACCCGGCCGGGGCCGCCGACACCTCGGACGCGGCGCTCCGCAGGCTCATCGCGTCCGTCCCGCCGGAGCGCCTGCGCGAAGCCGGGCTGCTGGACGCCGTCCTCGGCCTGGCCCACGACGCCGACGGCCCCGGACGGACGGCGCAGGAGGACGAGGAGGAACAGGACCTCATCGACGCCGACGTCGAGGACCTCGTCCGCATCGCCCTCACCGACACCGACTCGTGATCACCCCAGAACCGACGGAGCCGACGATGAACATGCCTACCGAGAAGGTCGTCGAAGCACTGCGCACGTCACTGCTGGAGAACAAGCGCCTTCGACGGCAGCTCCAGCGACGCACCGACGCGGCGGCCGAACCGATCGCGATCGTCGGGATGGCCTGCCGCTACCCCGGTGGCGTCAACTCGCCCGAGGACCTGTGGCACCTCGTCGCCTCCGGCGTCGACGCCATCGGCCCCTTCCCCCGCGACCGCGGCTGGGACGTCGACGGCCTCTACGACCCCGACCCCGACACGCCCGGGAAGTCGTACGTCCGGGAGGGCGGGTTCCTGGACGCCGCCGCCGACTTCGATCCCGCGTTCTTCGGCATCAGCCCGCGCGAGGCACTGGCGATGGACCCGCAGCAGCGGCTGCTGCTGGAGGCCGGCTGGGAGGCGTTCGAGCACGCGGGGATCGACCCGGAGACCCTGCGCGGCAGCCGGACCGGCGTCTTCACCGGCGTCATGTACGGGGACTACGCATCACGCCTGCGCCGGATGCCGGAGGGGATGGAGGGCCAGGTGGTCACGGGCAGCGCGGGCAGCGTCGCCTCCGGCCGGCTGTCCTACACCTTCGGGCTGGAAGGCCCCGCCGTCACCCTGGACACGGCGTGCTCCTCCTCGCTGGTCGCCCTGCACCTGGCCGCGCAGTCGCTGCGCAACGGCGAGTGCGACCTCGCCCTCGCCGGCGGCGTCTCCGTGATGGCCACCCCGGTCGCCTTCACCGGCTTCAGCCGTCAGCGCGGGCTGGCCCCCGACGGGCGCTCCAAGTCCTTCGCCGCCGCCGCCGACGGCGTGGTGTGGAGCGAGGGCGTGGGCCTGCTGCTGGTCGAGCGGCTCTCCGACGCCCGCCGCAACGGCCACCGGATCCTCGCCGTGGTCCGCGGCTCGGCGGTCAACCAGGACGGGACCAGCAGCCAGCTGTCGGCGCCCAACGGCCCCGCCCAGCAACGGGTGATCCGCCAGGCCCTGACCAACGCCGGACTCACCACCGCCGACGTCGACGTGGTCGAGGCCCACGGCACCGGCACCACCCTCGGCGACCCCATCGAGGCCCAGGCCCTGCTCGCCACCTACGGCCAGGACCGACCCGACGGGCAGCCGCTCTGGCTCGGCTCCATCAAGTCCAACATCGGCCACACCCAGGCCGCCGCCGGCGTCGCCGGCATCATCAAAATGGTGCAGGCCATGCACCACGAGGTCCTGCCCAGGACCCTGCACGTCGACGCTCCGTCCCCGCACATCGACTGGGACGCCGGACGGGTGGAACTCCTCACCGAGGCCCGCGACTGGCCCACCGAAGACCGGCCGCGCCGCGCCGCCGTCTCCTCCTTCGGCATCAGCGGCACCAACGCCCACATCATCCTCGAACAGGCCCCCGCCGAACCGCCGGCGGCCCCCACCGAAACCTCCCCGGACACCCCCGTCACCTGGCGTCTGTCCGCGAAGTCACCCACCGCCCTACGCGACCACGCCCGACGACTCGCCGACCACATCCAGACCCACCCCGACCTCACCCCCACCACCATCGCCACCACCCTCGACACCCGCACCCCCTTCACCCACCGCGCCGCCGCCACCGCCACCACCCGCGACGAACTCCTCGACGCACTCAAGGCGCTGGCCGCCGATCAGCCGGACAGCCGACTCATCCAAGGCACCAGCACCCCCGGAAAAACCGTCTTCGTCTTCCCCGGCCAAGGATCCCAATGGCCCGGCATGGGCCTCGAACTCCTCAACACCTCACCCGTCTTCGCCGAACACCTCCACGCCTGCGACCAAGCCCTCCACCCCCACACCGGCTGGTCCCTCCTCGACGTCCTCCACACCCACCCCGAAGCCCCCGACCTCAACCGCGTCGACGTCGTCCAACCCACCCTCTTCGCCCTCATGGTCAGCCTCGCCCGCACCTGGCAACACCACGGCATCCACCCCCACGCCGTCATCGGCCACTCCCAAGGCGAAATAGCCGCCGCCCACATCGCCGG